>JAEZQS010000345.1 GCA_023412995.1 Pseudomonadota bacterium | reverse complement strand
GCGGTGGGCCGGGTCAACACCAGCGCCGCTACGGCCACCGAAGCCGCCATGGCGCCGCCCGCGCCCCAGCGCAGCCAATTGGCGCCAGCGTGGACGGACCGGCTGGCCGGCTCCTGTTCCAGGCGCGCGAAGACCGCCTCGGCGAAACCGGGCGCGATGGCCGCCGCGTGCTGGCGCCGCAGCGCCTGGCGTGCGAGGTGGTAGCGGCTCCAGCGCCGCGGGAGTTCGGCATCGCTGCCGATGCGCTTCAGCAGGAAGCGCATGCGGTCGCGCTCCAGCTCGCCATCCATGAGGGCCGACAGGTGTTCGTGGATCTCGTTCATGGCGCCTAGGGTTCCTCCGACAGCAAGGGGCGCAACTGGTCGTCGATCGCCTCGCGGGCACGGAAGATGCGGGATCTCACGGTGCCGATGGGGCAGTTCATCGCTTCCGCGATTTCCTCGTAGCTCAAGCCGTCGACCTCGCGCAGCGTGATGGCGGTCCGGAGCTCCTCGGGCAGTCTTTCGACCGTGGCAAACACGGTTCGTTCAATCTCCTCGCGCATGAGTTCGCGCTCGGGCGTCGCCGACTCGTGCAGCCGGGTCGCGCCGTCGAACTGCACGGCATCTTCCACCGCGATGTCCTCGGTGGGAGGGCGGCGGCCCTGCGACACGAGGTGGTTCTTGGCGGTGTTGACGGCGATCTTGTAGAGCCAGGTATAGAACTGCGCGTCGCCGCGGAACGAGCCGATGGCGCGGTAGGCGCGCACGAACGACTCCTGCGCCACGTCCTGGCATTCGCTCCAGTCGTTGACGTAGCGGGAGATGACGCTGACGAGCTTGTGCTGGTACTTCCTGACGAGCAGGTCGAACGCACGCCGGTCGCCTTTCTGGACGCGCTCGACCAGCGCCCGATCCAAGTCGCTTTCGCCCATCCGGGCCGATCTCCCAGTTTGCCGGCGTGGTCAGGCATGCACACCTTGACCGCGTCCGGCGGGAATAGTTCGTGGACCCTGCAACATGGGGCTGCGGCAGGCGCCGTCAAGCACGCGCCGGCGGGCCGGGCGGCGCGCCGGGCGTGCCCAGCACGCGCGCGCGATCCTTCAGCAGGTTCTCGAACGTGGCCGGCGGCACCGGCCGGCAGAACAGGAACCCCTGCAGCACCTCGCAGCCCTGCTCGCGCAGGAACTCCAGGTGTTGCTCGATCTCCACCCCTTCGGCGACCACCTGGCGGTTGAGATTGTGCGCCATCGAGATGGTCGCCCGCACGATCGCCTCGTCGTCGGGGTCCACGCCGATGTTGCGCACGAAGGCCTGGTCGATCTTGATGCGGTCGGCCGGAAAGCGCTTGATGTAATCCAGCGAGGACTGCCCCGTGCCGAAGTCGTCGATCGAGATGCTGCAGCCGAGGCCACGCAGGCCGTGCAGGGTCTCCAGCAGGCCGGGGATCGATTTCATGCTGATGCTCTCGGTCACCTCCAGGTCGAGCTGGCGCGGGTCGAGCCCGGTTTCCTCCAGCACCGACGCCACCCGCTCGACGAAGCCGGGCTGGCGCAGCTGCAGCGGCGAGAGGTTCACCCCGACCCGCAGCGGCAGGCCGTAGCGATGGTGCCAGTCGCGCGTGTCGCGGCAGGCCGCGCGCAGGATCCATTCGCCCACCGGCACGATCAGGCCGGACTCCTCCGCCAGCGGGATGAAGAACCCCGGGCTGATCATGCCGAGCTCCGGGTGCTCCCAGCGGATCAGCGCCTCCATGCCGATGATGTCCTCGCTGCGGCCGTCGATCTGCGGCTGGTAGAACACGCGCAGCTCGCCGTTCTTCTCCGCCTGGCGCAACTTGGACTCCAGCGCGAGGCGTTGCTGGTGCGACTCTTCCGGCACCGCGACGTAGGCCTGGAAATTGTTGCGGCCCATGCCCTTGGCCGAGTACATGGCGACATCGGCATGCTTGAGCAGGCGCTCGGCATCGGTGGCGTCGTCGGGATAGAAGCTGAGCCCGAGCGACGCGGTGATGTTGAGCTCCAGCCCGCCGGCGAGCTGCAGCGGCGCCTCCATCGCGCGCACGATCTTCTCGGCGATGCGCACCACGTCCTCGCGCTGCACGATGTGGCGCAGGATCAGGGTGAACTCGTCGCCGGCGTAGCGGGCGACCGTGTCAGAGCCGCGCACGCTGCCACGCAGGCGCCGCGACACGGCCGAAAGCACCTGGTCGCCGACCGCGTGGCCCAGCGAATCGTTGATGTTCTTGAAGCGGTCGAGGTCGACGAACACCACCGCGAACATCTCGCTGGAGCGATGCGCTTCCTGGATCGCCGAGGCGAGGCGATCGTTGAACAGCAGCCGGTTGGGCAGGCCGGTGAGCGGATCGCGCAAGCCGACCGCCCGGCCCTGGGCACGGGCGTGGCGCAGCTCCAGCTCGCGCGCGAGCAGGTGCGCCGCCACGCGGATCCCCTCCATTGCCTGTTCCGGTGCCGCCAGCGCGCTGCGCCGCGCCAGCAGCAACGCGCCCCGGCGCGCGTGGCGTTCGCCGAGCAGGGGCAAGCCCACCAGGCACTCGAACCGCTGGTCACGCAGCGAGGGCCCCACCACGGTGCCGCGCCAGGCGCTTTCCGCCACCACGATCTCGTTGCCTTCCAGCACGTGCTGCAGCGCCGGGTCGGCCAGCGGCTCGGCCTCACCGGACGAGCCGAAGCGCCGGTAGAGCACCAGTACCTGCATGCCGCTGGCCGGATCGGCGGGCGTTTCCACCAGCGCGGCGAAGTCGAGCGACAGCCAGTCCACCAGGACCCGCAACACCTGCTCGAAGCCGTTGTCGTGCGCGCCCGGCCGCGCCATCCGCGCCAGCGCGGCAAGGGTCTGCTCCAGCGACGCCAGCGCCGCGGCGTCGCGGAACAGATAGAAGTGCACCACCCGCCCGTCGTGCACCGCCAGGCGCACGTGAAGGTCGACCGGATAGCTGGTGCCGTCGGCGCGTGGCTTGGCCGCGCGCACCTGCACGCTGCCGTCCCGCTCGAGGCGGCGCGCCAGCGCGATACGCTGTTCGCGCGGGATGTCGAGGTCGAATCCATCGATGCGCCCGGCGAGGATCGTCGCCCGCGGCCAGCCGGAGCGCTGCACGAAGGCGGCATTGACCTCGAGGATGCGCCCACTGCCGGGCTCCACGATGGCAAGCTCGTCGAGGCTGCCGTCGAAGGCGAACTGGTAGCGCTCGGCGGCGGCCGGGGTGCTGCGCACCGCGCCGGTGCTGCACGCCGCCAGCGCCACCTTGATGCGGGCCAGCGCATCGTCCGGCGCCACCGGCCGCGCGATCCATTCGATCAGCCCCGCCGGCGTGCGGCCGCTCCGCCAGGCACCGCCGCGACTGCCGAGGATGCCGATCACCGGCACGTCCGACTGCGCATGCACGCGCAACTCGTCGCAGAAGGCGAGCGCCTCGCGCGGATCCTCGCTGAACTCCAGCAGCACCAGGTCCAGCACCACGTCGGTGTCGAGGAAGCCGCGCGCCTGGGCGACGTCGCGGGCGGAATAGATCGCCTCGAACGCCTGCGCGTCCAGCGCGTCGAACAGCACGCGGCGATCCTCGCGGTCCGCGGCGACGATCAGCGCCGCGCCACGGCCATCGGTGACCGCGCGGCTCACGCGACCCAGCGCCCGTCCCGCAACCGCAGGCAACGCTGCCCGTCTTCGGCAAACGCAAGGCGCTCGAACATCCCGTCCAGTTCCTCCGGCAGCACCACCTGTTCGTCGACGAACACGATTCTGCGCCCGCTGTCGTCCGGCAGGCGCGAAATCCGTCGCAACAACAACGTGTCGGGCGGATTCATGTGCGCCGCGAACCCGGTGAAGACGTAGACGCCGAAGTGGGTGCTCTGCAGCACGTAGCGCAAGGCATCGGTCAGCCGCTTGGAACCGGGAACGCTGAGGCCGCTTTCGCGCAGAGGACGCAGGCCGCCTTCCGGTTCCCAGGCATAGATCGAGATGCCCGCGCGCATGGACAGCATGCGCAGCTGCACCACGATCTCGGCGGCGTCGGGCGCATCCAGCGCGACCAGCGGCTGCTCCGCCCGAACGATGCGATCGAGCAGCTTCTGCACGCGCGGCAATTCCAGCTGGACTTCGACCACGTTGCCCCCTTGGTGGCCGCATTGACCCGGTGCACGGCTTGCCGGGATTATAGCCATCCCCCTGCCGTCCACCGGAGCCTGCCATGTTCGAAGGCCTGCGTTTCCAGCACTGGCAGACCGCCAGCGACGAGGACGGCATCGTCATCCTCACGTTCGACCGGGCTGGCGCCAGCGTCAACGCCATGAGCCGCGCGGTGATGGACGAGCTCTCCGACCTCGTCGAACGCCTTTCCTTCGAGCCGCCGCGCGGCGTGGTGATCCATTCGGGCAAGCCGGCGGGCTTCATTGCCGGCGCCGACCTGCGCGAGTTCGAAGGCTACGCACGCAGCGGCACGATCCAGGACACGCTGGAGAACGGCCAGCGCGTGCTGCAGCGCCTGTCCGAACTGAGCTGCCCCACCGTGGCGGCGATCCACGGCTACTGCATGGGCGGCGGCACCGAGCTGGCACTGGCCTGCCGCTGGCGGGTGGCCTCGCGCGACCCGTCCACCCGCATCGCCCTGCCGGAGATCAAGCTCGGCATCTTCCCCGGCTGGGGCGGCAGCGCGCGCCTGCCGCGCCTGATCGGCGCACCGGCGGCGATGGACCTGATGCTGACCGGCCGCAGCGTGTCGGCGGAAAGCGCGAAGGACATGGGGCTGGTCGACCGCGTCACCTCGCCCGAACTGCTGGTGCAGGCGGCGAAGGAGCTGATCCGCCATCCGCCCACGCGCCCGCTCGCGCAGCGCACGCTGGCCTGGGCCAGCAACACCTGGGCCGCGCGCCAGGCGCTGGCGCCGGTGCTCGTGCGCCAGACCAGCGCCAAGGTGCGCAAGGAACACTATCCGGCGCCGTTCGCCCTGATCGAGACCTGGCGACGCGGCGGCAGCAGCATCGCTGCGCGCCTGAAGCTCGAGGCGCGCGCGGTGGCACGGCTCGCCACCACGCCAACGGCGCGCAACCTGGTGCGGGTGTTCTTCCTGCAGGAGCGGCTGAAGTCGCAGGCAGGCGGGGCCGCACACGGCATCCGCCACGTGCACGTGGTCGGCGCAGGCGTGATGGGCGGGGACATCGCCGCCTGGTGCGCGCTGCGCGGCTTCGAGGTCACGTTGCAGGATCGCGCGATGGAGTTCGTGCAGCCCGCGCTCGACCGCGCGCAGGCGCTGTTCACGAAGAAGCTGAAGTCGCCCGAGCGCATCGATCCGGCGCGTTCGCGCCTGCGCGCCGACGTCGAGGGCAACGGCATCGAGGAAGCGGACCTCCTGATCGAGGCGATCTACGAGAATGCCGAGGCGAAGGAGGCGCTCTATCGTGCGGACGAACCGCGCCTGAAGGACGAGGCGCTGCTCGCCACCAACACCTCCAGCATCCCGCTGGACACCCTGCGAGCAGCGGTCACGCGGCCCGGCCGCTTCCTCGGCCTGCACTACTTCAATCCGGTTGCATCCATGCCGCTGGTCGAGATCGTCCGCCACGATCGCCTGGAAGAGGCCGTGCTGGCGCGCGCGTTCGCCTTCGCCAGGGCGCTCGACAAGTTGCCGGTGGCCGTTGCCGGCACCCCGGGCTTTCTGGTCAACCGCATCCTGATGCCCTACCTGCTCGAAGCCGCACGCGCCTGGAGCGACGGCGTCCCCGGCCCGGTGATCGACAAGGCGGCCAGGCACTTCGGCATGCCGATGGGGCCGATCGAGCTGATCGATACCATTGGCCTCGACGTGGCGGCCTCGGTTGGCGCCGAGCTGGGACCGTTCCTCGGCCTGGAAATTCCGCCACGATTAAGCGAGCTCGTCGCCGGCGGCAAGCGGGGCAAGAAGGACGGCGAAGGCTTCTATCCCTGGAAGGAAGGCAAGCCGCAGAAGCCGGAGGTCCCTGCGGACCATGTCGCGCCCGCGGACCTGCAGGATCGCCTGGTACTGCCGCTGCTGAACGAGGCCGTGGCCTGCCTGCACGATGGCGTCGTCGAGGATGCCGACCTGCTCGACGCGGGCGTCATCTTCGGCACCGGCTTCGCGCCATTCCGCGGCGGACCCATCCAGTACATCCGCGAACGCGGCGCAGAGGCGCTGGTCGCGCGGCTCGGCGAACTGGCGCGCAGCCACGGCGAGCGCTTCGCACCGCGCCCCGGCTGGGAAGATGCGCGGCTGCAGCCGGCCGGGAACACCACGGCGCACGACTGAGCGGCACCACCGGCGATCCCGCGCGGCGCCTGTCGTCAGTTGCCGACCGGGAAGACGTCCGCGTCCGGCCGCGTGTTGCCGACCACGTCGACTCCTTCCGGCGGCGTGAAGCGGAAGGTACCCGGCGCGAGCGCCGGATTGCGCTTCCAGTCGCTGAAGGCGATGCGGGTGGTGTTGCCGAGTGCATCGCGGAACACCATGCGGCGCAGGGTGGCGTCGTCGAAGCCGAGTTCGGCGTAATCGAATTCGGGTTCCGCCGCCTTCGGCACCAGCTTCAGCCAGGCAAGCCCGTCACGGGTGCCTGCTTCGCTGGTGGTGAACTGCGCGTCCAGCTGGCCGAGGTCGGTCAGCACCGTCAGCGGACTGTGTGCCTCGGCGGCGCCCTGGTCACGCACCGAGACCTGCTGCAGGTCTGGCTCGTACACCCACACGCGGCGGCCGTCGGCGACGATCGTCTGCTGCCACGGCGCCGTGGTTTCCCAGCGGAACTGGCGCGGCGCCTCCAGCGCCAGTGTTCCGGAGGACTCCTCGCCCTGGCGCCCATTGGCGTCGGTCACCGACTGGCTGAAGCGGGCACTGACCGAGTGGAGCCCTTCGGCAAAGGCCTCCATCCGGGAGCGCGCCGCGTCCGGCGTCGCCGCCTGCAGGGGCAGCGCAAGCAGCGCGAGCAGCGTCAGGGCAAGCAGCGCGATCGGGCGCATGGCGTCACGGGAGCAGCGGGCGGGTAGCGGATTATCCGGCCCGCCACCGCGGCCGTCCACGCGCCCGGGGACGTCAATGCGGCTGCGCCACGCCTTCGAGGAGGGATTCGGACGCATCCTCGCTGCCGCACTGGGCGACGTTGCTGAGGGCGACGATGCCCACCAGGCGCTTCTGCCGGTCCACCACCGGCAGGCGCCGCACGCCCAGCTCGGCCATGTTCTCGGCCACGTCGTTGATGTCCTCGTCCTCGAAGCAGTAGCGGATCTCGCGCGTCATCACGTCGGCGACCGGCGTCTCCGCGCCGAGGCCGCGGGCGAGGGCCCGCACCGCCATGTCGCGATCGGTGACCATGCCGACGAGGCGCTCGTTTTCCGCCACCGGCAGGCTGCCGACGTCTGCTTCCGCCATCAGCATCGCCGCCTCTCGCAGGGTCTGTTCCGGCCGCGCCAGTCGCACGTTGCCGGTCATCACGTCACTGACTCGTCTCATTGAGGGCTCCTCGCCTGCGTGCTGCCGGCCGTTGGCCGGCGGAACGGGCACTCTGCCCGGATGCCCCTGAACTCGGGCCAGACGAGCCGGGCAGCAAGCCGGGTGCACCCGTGGTCGCGCCGGGCGTAAGCGACGAAGACAGAAGACTGAACCACGACACGGCGCGCGACCAGGAGCAAAGCGACAGAGTGAAACACCGGGTACACCCGGGAGGCACCACGCCGTGCACGCTGCCGCGCGGCTCGCCATCGGCCTCAGCGCTCGGGCGGCGGCGGGGCGAGGACGGTGCGGTTGCCGTTGTGTTCGGGCGGGCTGACCACGCCGTCGCGCTCCATCTGCTCGATCAGGCGCGCGGCGCGGTTGTAGCCGATGCGCAGGTGGCGCTGCACGCCGGAGATCGAGGCGCGGCGGGTGCTGGTGACCACCGCGACCGCCTTGTCGTACAGCTGCGTGTCCTCGTCGCCCTCGGCCTCGCCGGCGTCCTGCGGCAGGCCGGTGTCGCTGATGACCTGGCCGTTGCCGAGCGGCTGCACTTCCTCCAGTACGCCGTCGATGTAGTCGGGCTCTCCCTGCTGGCGCAGCCATTCCACCACCCGGTGCACTTCGTGGTCGTCGACGAAGGCGCCGTGCACGCGTTCGGGCGCGGCGGTGCCCGGCGGCAGGTACAGCATGTCGCCGTGGCCGAGCAGCGTTTCGGCGCCGGACTGGTCGAGGATCGTGCGCGAGTCGATCTTGGAGGACACCTGGAACGCGATGCGGGTCGGGATGTTGGCCTTGATCAGGCCGGTGATGACGTCGACCGAAGGACGCTGCGTGGCGAGGATCAGGTGCACGCCGGCGGCGCGCGCCTTCTGCGCAAGCCGCGCGATCAGTTCCTCCACCTTCTTGCCGACGATCATCATCATGTCGGCGAACTCGTCGATGATGACCACTATGTAGGGCAGCGGCTGCAGCGGCTCGGCGACGCGCGTGGGTTGCGAGGCGTCCGGCCGGAACAGCGGGTCCAGCAGCGGCTGGCCGGCTTCGTCGGCGTCGCGCACCTTCTTGTTGAAGCCGGCGAGGTTGCGCACGCCCACGGCGGACATCAGCTTGTAGCGCCGCTCCATCTCGGCCACGCACCAGCGCAGCGCGTTGGCGGCTTCCTTCATGTCGGTGACGACCGGCGCGAGCAGGTGCGGGATGCCCTGGTAGACCGAAAGCTCCAGCATCTTGGGGTCGATCATTATCATGCGCACGTCGGCCGGACCGGCCTTGTACAGAAGGCTCAGCACCATCGCGTTGAGCGCCACCGACTTGCCCGAGCCGGTCGTGCCGGCCACCAGCAGGTGCGGCATCTTCTGCAGGTCCACCACCACCGGCGCGCCGCCGATGTCCTTGCCGAGGGCCAGCGCGAGCGGCGACTTGAGGGCGTCGTACTTGCCCGAGCCGAGGATCTCGGTGAGGTACACGATCTCGCGGCTGGAATTGGGGATCTCCAGGCCGATCACCGACTTGCCCGGGATCACGTCCACCACGCGCACGCTCACCACCGACAGGCCGCGCGCGATGTCCTTGTCGAGGCTGGAGATCTGGCTGCCCTTGACGCCGGGCGCCGGCTGCATTTCGAAGCGCGTGATGACCGGACCCGGATGCGCGCTCACCACCTGCGCATCGATGCGGAAATCCTTCAGCTTGAATTCGACCTGGCGCGAGAGCGCGTCGAGCGTCTCGGGCGAGTAGCCCTTGGCCTGCGGCCGCGGCTCGTCGAGCAGCGACAGCGGCGGCAGCTCGCCCGGGCGCGAGGCGCCGGCAAACAGCGGGATCTGCGTTTCGCGCCGGGCGCGCTCGCTCTTCTCGATCGGCGCCATTACCGGCTCGATGCGCACCGGCTCGCGCTTGGCCTGCCTGGCGGTCTCGATCCGCCTCGCCACGACGCGTTCGGCGCGCGCGCCGCGCGCCGCGTTCCATTCGCCCGCGCGGCGCAGGCGCCCGGCAAGGCCGCTGCCGCTACCCAGCAGGAAGCGCCCGATGGCGTCCATCAGGCGGAACCAGGAGAGTCCGGTGGCGAGGGTGATGGCCACCAGCAGCAGCGCCAGCAGGAACAGGCCCGCACCCAGCGGGCCGAACGAATGCGTCAGGCTGGCGCCGACCAGCTGACCGAGGATGCCGCCCTCCCCGGCGGGCAGGATGCCGCCGGGGGCACCATGCAGCCACGCCAGCCCCGGTGCTGCCACGAAGAACGCGACGCAGCCGACCAGGCGCAGGGTGGGCTCCAGTGGTGAGCGCTCGATTGCCGGGGCGCCACGCAGCACGATGCCACCGCCCACGAGCAGCAGCAGCGGCAGGGCGTAGGCGACGAGGCCGATGAGGTAGAGCCCGAGGTCGGCGATCCATGCGCCGAAGGCGCCGCCGAAGTTGTGGATGCCGCTGGCCGGGTCGCCGGCGTGCGACCAGCCGGGATCGGCGGCGTCGTAGCTCCACAGGCAGGCGGCGAGATAGATGGCCAGCGGCAGCAGCAGCAGGAAGCCGGCCTCGCGCAACCGTTTGTGCCAGTGCTCGTCGAGCGGCGGAGCCGGCCTTGCTGCTGCTTTCGCGACGCGCGCCACCTGGATAATCTACCTCAAATATGGCCTGCAAGCCATTGTATCAGAAGCAGTGCACCAGACCAGCGCTTCCTCACGCCTTGAGCGCAGGATGGACGATGGCACCGTTCTCGACGTTGATGCCGCCGGCCAGCGGTCCATGGCTGCGCCAGTCCGAACCGGCCGCCAGGCGCTGCACGTAGGGGAGGATCGCCGCGCAGATCGCCTGCGAGGACGTTTGCGGCACCGCACCGGGCATGTTGGTGACGCAGAAATGGGTCACGCCATCCACCAGGTAGGTGGGATCGGCATAGGTGGTCGGCTTCGAGGTCTCGAAGCAGCCGCCCTGGTCGATGGAGATGTCCACCAGCACGCTGCCCGGCTGCATGGTGGCGACCATGGCGCGCGTCACCACGCGCGGCGCCTTCGCGCTCGGGATCAGCACGGCGCCGATCACGAGGTCGGCGTCGCGGACTTCGCGCGCGATGGTTTCCTCGTAGGGATAGAGCGCGGTCACGTTGGGACCGAGCGCCATCATCTGCGCGAGGCGGTCCTGGCGCATGTCGAACACCACCACGTTGGCACCCATCGCGGCCGCCAGCGCCGCCGAATTGCCACCGGCGGCGCCGGCGCCCAGCACCACGACCTTGCCGCGCTCGGTCGATGGCAAGCCGCCGAGCAGCTTGCCCTTGCCACCGGCCGGCTGGTGCAGGAGGTGGGTGCCGATCTGCGTGGCGATGCGGCCGGCAATGATCGACATCGGCGCCAGCAACGGCAGCGAACCGTCCTTCTCCTGCACGCTCTCGAACGCGATGGCGGTGAGGCCGATGTCGAGCAGGCGATGCGTGAGTTCCGGTTCCGCCGCCAGGTGCAGGTAGCAGAACAGCAGCTGGTCCTTGCGCAGGTTGGCGAGGTCGCCGGCAATCGGCTCCTTCACCTTCACCACCAGTTCGGCGGCGTCGTAGAGTTCCTTTGCCGTCGGCACCACCGTCACGCCGATGGCGGCGTACTCCTCGTCGGCGAGGCCGCTCTTCAGGCCGGCGCCGCACTGCACGAACACCTCGTGGCCGCGGCGCACGAGGTCGGCGCAGGCGGCAGGCACGAGGGCGACGCGCCCTTCGAGGGTCTTGGTTTCCGACGGTACACCGATGCGCATTGCAGGAATCCTCGGGTGGTGGGCGACGGCGCGGGCGATGCCTTGAATCAGGCGGTGGTTCGCTCCATTCTCCGGCTTTCCCGCGCGCCTGCATGCCGCCATGCGGCAGCGGCGCGGCACGCGGGAAGAACGGACCCGCCGGCACACGCGTTCGTCGCGCCGGCATCGGGAAGGAACGGACGGATTGTCGCTCCGGAAGCGACGCGGATTATACATGACCACTGCCACGCACTCGCGCCTGATCATCCTCGGCTCCGGCCCTGCCGGGTACACCGCCGCCATCTATGCCGCGCGCGCCAACCTGCGCCCGACCCTGATCACCGGCCTCGCCCAGGGCGGCCAGCTGATGACCACCACGGACGTGGACAACTGGCCGGGTGACGTCGAAGGCCTGCAGGGCCCGAAGCTGATGGAACGCATGGCCGAGCACGCCGAGCGCTTCCACACCCGAATGGTGTTCGACCACATCCACAGCACCGACCTGTCGCAGCGCCCGTTCCGCCTCAAGGGCGACGCCGGCGAATACACCTGCGACGCGCTGATCATCGCCACCGGGGCGACCGCGAAGTACCTGGGAATCCGCTCGGAGGAGCACTACAAGGGCAAGGGCGTCTCCGCCTGCGCCACCTGCGACGGCTTCTTCTTCCGCGACCAGGACGTGGCGGTGATCGGCGGCGGCAATACCGCGGTCGAGGAGGCGCTGTACCTCTCCAACATCTGCCGCAAGGTGGTGCTGGTCCACCGGCGCGATCGCCTGCGCGCCGAAAAGATCATGCAGGACAAGCTGTTCGAGAAGGAACGCGCAGGAAGGATCGAGGTGGTGTGGAACCACGCGGTGGACGAGATCCTCGGCGACGAATCGGGCGTCACCGGCGTGCGACTGCGCAACACCGGCGACGACAGCGTGCGCGAATTCGCCGTCAGCGGCGTCTTCATCGCCATCGGCCACACGCCCAACACGTCGATCTTCGAGGGCCAGCTCGCGATGCGCAACGGCTACATCACCATCCGCACGGGGCTCGAGGGCGGGGCGACCGCGACCAGCGTCCCGGGCGTGTTTGCCGCCGGCGACGTCGCCGACCAGGTGTACCGGCAGGCCGTGACCTCGGCGGGGTTCGGCTGCATGGCGGCACTGGACACGGAGAAGTTCCTCGACAGCGGCAGCTGAGCCGGCCATGGAGACAGCGGGCGCCAGCGACGCCGGGGCGCCCGCGCCGCGCCTGCGCGTGCGCTTCCACGACGCGCTGGACGAGATCCCGGCGGCGGCATGGAACGCCCTCCTGCCGGACGCCAACCCCTTCCTCGACCATGCCTTCCTGGAAGGCCTCGAACGCCACGACTGCATCGACCCGGAGGCGGGCTGGCAGCCGCATCACCTCGGGCTGTACGAAGACTCGCAACTGGTCGCCGCCGCGCCCGCCTACCTCAAGGGCAACTCGCATGGCGAGTTCGTTTTCGACTGGGGCTGGGCGGAGGCGTACGCGCGACATGGGTTGGACTACTACCCCAAGCTCCTCTGCGCAATCCCCTATTCGCCCGTCACCGGGCCGCGCCTGCTGGCCGGCAACGGACCCGGGGCACCACGGCGGCGTGCCGCCCTCGCCGCCGCCCTGCGCGGCGAGGCCACGCGCCTGGGTCTTTCCTCCGCCCACGCCAACTTCGTGCCTGCCGCCGATGCGCCCGTGTTCGTCCAGGCTGGCTGGCTCGCACGCAGCGACTGGCAGTACCACTGGCGCAATCCCGGGGAATGGCGCGACTTCGACGACTTCCTCGCCGCCCTCAGCCACCGCAAGCGGAAGAACATCCGCCAGGAACGCGCGCGCGTGGCGGCGGCCGGCGTGCACTGCACGATCCACCACGGCGACGAACTCGGCCCGGCGGAATGGGACGCACTGCACCGCTTCTATCGCGGAACCTTCGACGGCAAGGGCAACTACCCGGCCCTGACCCGCGCCTTCTTCCACCACCTGGGTGGGGCCATGCCGCGGCGCGTGGTGGCGGTGCTCTGCCGGCGCGGCGCGCGGGTGATCGCCGGCGCACTGATGCTGCGCAGCGGGGACACCCTCTACGGTCGCTACTGGGGCGCCGACGAACACGTCGATGGCCTCCATTTCGAGGCCTGCTACTACCAGGGCATCGCCTACTGCCTGCGCGAGGGGCTGGCCGTGTTCGAACCGGGCGCGCAGGGCACCCACAAGATCGCGCGAGGTTTCCTGCCGAGCCGCACGCAGTCCTTCCACTGGATCGCCGACCCGCGCTTCCGGCGCGCCATTGCCGACGCCCTCGCCCGCGAGGCCGCCTTCACGGACGCGCGCGGCGAGGAGCTGCTGGCCCATTCGCCGTACGCGCGCACCGGCATGGCCTCCACCGGAAGCGACACGTGATCCGCCTGCCCTTCCTCGATCCCCGCGATGCCGAGGCCTTCCCGCCGGTGGAATCCGCGCTGCACGAACCGGACGGGCTGCTGGCCGCCGGCGGCGACCTGTCGCCACAGCGCCTGCTGGCGGCCTACCGGCGCGGCATCTTTCCGTGGTATTCGGCCAACGAGCCGATCCTCTGGTGGTCGCCGTCGGTGCGCACGGTGTTCGAGCCGTCCCGCATGCACGTGCCGCGCCGCCTCGCGCGCTGGCTGCGCGCCTGTGGATGGGAACTGCGCGCCGACACTGCCTTCGCCCAGGTGATGGAAGGCTGCGCCGCGCCGCGCGCCGGCGAGTCCGGCACCTGGATCACGCCCGGGATGCAGGCTGCCTATGGGCGGCTGCATGCGCTGGGGCACGCCCATTCGGTCGAGGCATGGGATGGCCCTCGACTCGCCGGGGGCGTCTACGGGGTGGCGCTGGGGGGCGTCTTCTTCGGCGAATCGATGTTCAGCGCGCAGGCGAACGGCTCGAAGGTGGCGCTGCTGGCCCTCGCCCGCGCGATGGTGGAATGGGACATGCCGCTGCTGGATGCGCAGGTCGCCTCCGCGCACCTCGCGCGGCTCGGCGCGACGGCCCTGCCGCGTACCGCCTTCCTGGCACGCGTGCGCGAACTGACGGCACGCGAAGGACGGCCCGGCTCATGGCAGGGGCAGTTCCCGGCATGGCGCCCGGTCGATCTCGCCGGCTAGCGGCGCATCCTCCGGCGGAACGCCCGGCGAGAGGGGATCCAGCCGGCTTCGCTTCCGGATCGGCGCCGATCGTGGCAGAATCCCGCGGCTTTCACGCCCGCGTTGGCCAGCCCAGGGAACCCAGTGTCAAAAGACGACGTCATCGAAATGGAAGGCAGCATCCTCGAGACCCTCCCGAACACCATGTTCCGGGTGAAGCTCGAGAACGGGCACGTGGTCACCGCCCACATCTCCGGCCGCATGCGCAAGAACTACATCCGCATCCTCACCGGCGACAAGGTCAAGGTCGAGATGACTCCCTATGACCTCACCAAAGGCCGCATCACCTACCGCATGAAGTAGCCCGGCGTGGCGCACGCGCGCCGCGCCCCTTCCGCATGCGGTGGGCAGCGGCGGATGAGCGCCGCTGCCCCTCGACCTTATTCGACGACGGCCGGCATCGTTTCCGCGGCCTCCGCGGCCACCGCCAGCTGGCCGTCCCGCACCGAAAGCGACACCTTGCCGCCACCGGCGAGCTTGCCGAACAGCAGCTCGTCCGCCAGCGCGCGCTTGACGTTTTCCTGGATGACGCGGGCCATCGGCCGCGCACCCATCTGCGGATCGAAGCCGTGCCCGGCGAGCCAGCGGCGGGCGTCCGCATCGACATGCAGCGAGACGTGCTTCTCCTGCAGCTGCGCCTCCAGCTCGATCAGGAACTTGTCCACCACGCGCAGGACGTGCTCGAAATCGAGCGCGTTGAACTGCACCACCGCGTCCAGGCGGTTGCGGAACTCCGGCGAGAACCCGCGCTTGAGCGCTTCCAGCGCATCAGTTGCGTGGTCCTGCTCGACGAAGCCGATGGTGCGCCGCGCCGCCATCTGCGCGCCGACGTTGGTGGTCATCACCACGACCACGTTCTTGAAGTTCGCCTCGCGTCCATTGGTGTCGGTCAGCGCGCCGCGATCCATGATCTGCAGCAGCACGTTGTAGACGTCCGGATGCGCCTTCTCGATCTCGTCGAGCAGCAGCACGCAATGCGGGTGCTTGACGATCTGCTCGGTGAGCAGGCCGCCCTGGTCGAAGCCGACGTAGCCGGGGGGCGCACCGATCAGGCGCGACACCGAATGCGCTTCCATGTACTCGGACATGTCGAAACGCACCAGCTCGATGCCGAGCTGCAGCGCCAGCTGGCGCGTCACCTCGGTCTTGCCGACGCCGGTGGGCCCGGTCAGCAGGAAGCAGCCGATCGGCTTGGCCGGATCGCCCAGCCCGGAACGGGCCATCTTGATCGCGGCCGCCAGCTTGTCGATCGCCTCGTCCTGGCCGAACACGACCATCTTGAGGTTGCGGTCGAGGTTGCGCAGCACGTCGCGGTCGGAAGCGGACACCTGCTTGGGCGGGATGCGCGCCATGCGCGCGACGATGAACTCGATGTCGGTCACGTCCACGCGCCCGCTGCGCTCGTCCTCGGGCAGCAGGTGCTGGCGCGCGCCCGCTTCGTCGATGACGTCGATCGCCTTGTCCGGCAGCAGCCGGTCGGCGATGTGGCGAACGGACAGGTCGACGGCGGCCTTCAGCGCGTCGTTGGTGTACTCGACCTTGTGGTGCTCCTCGAAGCGCGTCTTGAGGCCCTTGAGGATCTCGAAGCTGTCGGCGACGGAGGGTTCGACCACGTCGATCTTCTGGAACCGGCGCGCCAGCGCGCGGTCCTTCTCGAACACGCCGCGGAACTCCTGGAAGGTGGTCGAACCGATGCAGCGCAGCTCGCCGCTGGCGAGCACGGGCTTGATCAGGTTGGACGCATCCATGGTGCCGCCGGAGGCGGAACCGGCGCCGATGATGGTGTGGATCTCGTCGATGAAGAGGATCGCGCCAGGCTCCTTGCGCAGCTGCACGATCACGCTCTTGAGGCGCTTCTCGAAATCGCCGCGGTACTTGGTTCCCGCCACCAGCGCGCCGAGGTCCAGCGCCCAGATGGTGGCGTTGGCGAGCACTTCCGGCACGTCGCCTTCGACGATGCGCTTGGCCAGACCCTCGGCCAGCGCGGTCTTGCCGACGCCGGCCTCGCCGACGTACAGCGGGTTGTTCTTGCGCCGCCGGCACAGCACCTGGATCGTGCGCTCGATTTCCTCCTGGCGCCCGATCAGCGGATCGATCTTGCCCTCGCGGGCCAGCTCGTTCAGGTTGTTGGCGAATTCCGCCAGCGGGTTGCCGCGCGCATCCTCGGTCGCGCCCTCGGCCTCGCGCCCGGGCTCGCCCCCCGGCGCGCCGCCGGGCTCGGGGCCGCAGGTGGCGATGCCGTGGGAAATGTAGTTGACCACGTCCAGCCGGGTGACTTCCTGCTGACCGAGGAAATAGACCGCGTGCGAGTCCTTCTCGCCGAAGATGGCGACCAGGACGTTCGCCCCGGTGACCTCCTTCCGGCCGGAGGACTGCACGTGGTAGACGGCGCGCTGCAGCACGCGCTGGAAGCCCAGGGTGGGCTGGGTGTCGCGCTCGTCGTTGGGCGGCAGTACCGGCACCGTTTCGGTGATGATCGAACGCAGGTCGCGCGCCAGCCGCGCCGTGTCGGCGCCGCAGGCACGCAGCACCGCGGTGGCAGAGCTGTTTTCAAGCAGTGCCAGCAGCAGGTGTTCCACGGTCATGAACTCGTGGCGCTGCTCGCGGGCCTCCTTGTAGCACTGGCCGATGGTGATCTCGAGATCCTTGCTGAACATGCGGGAGTGTCTCCGTAATCGCTGCTCGCTATATGCGGGTCGGCCCGTCCTTTTCCAGAGCGTTCAGGCCTTCTCCATCGTGCACAGCAAAGGGTGCTGGTGCGTCCGCGAGAACTCGTTGACTTGCGTCACCTTCGTTTCTGCGACTTCGCGCGTGAACACGCCACAAACGCCCTTTCCGCGTGTATGGACATGCAACATGATCTGCGTGGCGCGCTCGCGATCCATGCTGAAGAAGGTCTCGAGGACGACGATGACGAAATCCATCGGCGTGAAGTCATCGTTCAGCAGGATGACCTGGTAGAGGGGCGGACGGGCGACTTCCGGGCGCGCCTCCTCGATGGCGAGTCCGGGGCCGTGTTCGGGTTGTCCTGCGTTGTTTTGCGCCATGGGTTGCGTTCGGGTGGGGCACGGCCAGTATACGGCCGCGCCGGACTGCGGAGATGCCGTCGCCAGGCGTCCGCTGCAAGGCCTGCGGCGCGGCACGGCTGCTAGACTCCCGTGATGCCTGCAGTCCCGCCCCCCGCCATCCGCCACGCCGACGCCGAGGTCTGGCGCCCGCACGTGACCGTCGCCACCGTCGTGCCCAGAGAGGGCCGCTTCCTGCTGGTGGAGGAGCACGTGCGCGGGTGCCTGGTGCTGAACCAGCCGGCCGGCCACCTCGACCCGGGCGAAAGCCTGCAGGCTGCCGCCGTGCGCGAGACGCTGGAAGAAACCGGCTGGCACGTGGCCCTCACCTGCCTGCTGGGCGTGCAGCAGTGGCAGTCGCCCGGCGGACGCCAGTTCGTGCGCTTCAGCTTCGGTGCCGAGCCCGTCCGGCACGAGCCGCAGCGGCCGCTGGACGACGGCATCGTGCGGGCGCTGTGGCTGGCGCGCGCCGAGGTGGCCGCTGCCGGGGATCGCCTGCGCAGCCCGATGGTGCTGGCCAGCATCGACGACTGGCTGCAGGGTCCCCACCTGCCGCTGGACGCCGTCCGCCAGTTGCCGGTGGCGGTGGAACCGGCGGCATGAGCGGCACGTCCGCGATTCCGCGGGCACGGGTGCCCGCCGTGCGCGCCCTCGCCGTGGCCGCCCATGGCTGAACCCCGCGTGGTCGTCGGCCTGTCGGGCGGCGTCGATTCGTCGGTGGCGGCGTTGCTGCTGCAGCGGACCGGCATGCCGCTCGCGGGCATGTTCATGCAGAACTGGGAAGAAACCGGCGGCGGCCCCTGCCAGGCCGACGAGGACCGGCGCGAGGCGGTGGCGACCTGCGCGCGCCTCGGGATCGTCCTGCACCTGCGCAACTTCGCGGCCGAGTACCGCGAGCGCGTGTTCGCCCATTTCCTGGAGGAGTACCGGCGTGGTCGCACGCCCAACCCCGACGTGCTGTGCAATCGCGAGATCAAGTTCCGCACCTTCCTCGAGCACGCCCGCGCGCTCGGTGCCGACGGCATCGCCACTGGCCACTACGCCCGGCTGGAGCAGCAGGATGGTCGCTGGCGGCTGCTGCGTGCCCGCGATCGCGGCAAGGACCAGAGCTACTTCCTGCACGCGCTCGGGCAGGAAGCCCTTGCCGCCACCCGCTTCCCGCTCGGCGACCTGCACAAGACGGACGTGCGGCGGCTGGCGCACGAAGCCGGGCTCGCCAACCATGCGCGCAAGGATTCCACCGGGATCTGCTTCATCGGCGAACGGGATTTCCGCGCCTTCCTCGATGGCTGGATTCCCGCCCGCCCCGGCGCGATCCGCAGCCCGGACGGGCGCCTGCTCGGCGAGCATCCCGGCACCTTCCATTTCACCCTCGGTCAGCGCGGCGGGATTGGCCTCGGGGGGCGCCGCGGCGCGGCCGAATCGCCCTGGTACGTGGTCGGCAAGGACATCGGCGCCAACGTGCTCTATGTGGCGCAGGGACGCGACAACCCCCTGCTGCTGTCGCGCCGGCTGGTGGCGGAGGGCGCCAGCTGGATCGCCGGCGAGGCGCCGCCCATGCCGCTGCGCTGCACCGCCATGACGCGTTATCGGCAGGACCCACAGCCCTGCGTGGTCGAACGCGACGGCACGGCCTGCCGCGTCACCTTCGACCAGCCGCAGCGCGCGGTCACGCCCGGCCAGTCGGTGGTCTTCTACGACGGTGAGGCCTGCCTCGGCGGCGCCGTCATCGATCGCACCGATGCCGCCTTCGGTGGCTGGCAGGCATCGCCTGGGCCGAAGGTGGCGCATGCGTGAGTCGCGCGTGATCGCCCTTGCCGGCGTGCTGCAGGCCTGCCGCCTCGTGCGCGAACTCGCTGCCACCGGCCGCGCCCGCACCGGCGCGGCCGAATCCAGCCTCGCCAGCGTCTTCCGCATCGATGCCGACAGCGCAGCGGACGTGTTTGGCGGCATCGACGGGGTGCGCTTCGGGCTGGAAACGCTGCTGTCGCAGTTCGAGGGCGGCGAGCGGGACCTCTCGCTCACCCAGCTCGTGCTCGGCGTGCTGCGACTGGAACGACGGCTTGCGCGCAACCCGCGCATGCTGGCCGCGCTCGGCAACGGGATCGAACAGGTGCGCCGGCAAATGGACCATTTCGGCATCACCCATCCGACGGTGCAGGGGCGACTGGCCGAGCTCTACGTCGAAACGCTGTCGCAGCTGCGTCCGCGCGTGATCGTGCACGGCAACCCCGTGCACCTCTCGAGTAACCCGGTGGTCGAGCAGATCAGGGCCCTGCTGCTGGCCGCCGTGCGCGCGGCCGTGCTCTGGCGCCAGGTCGGCGGCGGCCAGGTCCGCCTGCTGCTGCGCCGGCGCGAGTACGCGATGCTGGCACGCGGCCTGCTCAGCCGGTCGACGCTGGACAGGGGATAACGGCGAGGGGCGAGGGGCACGCGGTTGCGCGCGCGTGCGACGGGCCGTGTCTGCAACCCTCTCCATTGGCGGCCGCTGCGAATACCCGCTGCATCCGCTCCGACGCGACGCCAGTCCTTGCCCCCGCCCCTGCCGCGTCCGTGCGCTGCGGCGGGGCTTGCGCGATAATGGCGGGCCCAGTCGCCGGTCCGGTCCAGGATCGCGCCCGCCGCGTCCGCCCGCCCGCGAGCACGCGAACGCAAGCCAAGGAGAAGCAGGATGACAGACTCGTTCTCGACCCGGGACGTCCTCGAGGTCAATGGCAAGCGCTACCACTACGCCAGCCTCGCGCGGCTGGGCCAGCGCTTCGACCTCAAGCACCTGCCCTACTCCATGAAGATCCTGCTGGAAAACCTGCTGCGCCACGAGGACGGCGTGGAGGTGACGACGAAGGAGATCGAGGCGGTCGCCAACTGGGATCCGACCCGCGAACCCGACACCGAGATCTCCTTCATGCCGGCGCGCGTGCTGCTGCAGGATTTCACCGGCGTGCCCTGCATCGTCGATCTCGCCGCCATGCGCGACGCGGTCGTCACCCTCGGCGGCGACGCCAAGCGCATCAATCCGCTGGCACCGGTGGAACTGGTCATCGACCATTCGGTGCAGGTGGACGCATTCGGTTCGGAAAGCGCGCTGGAAACCAACGTCGCGATCGAATTCGAGCGCAACCAGGAGCGCTACGCCTTCCTGCGCTGGGGCCAGAAGGCGTTCGACAACTTCCGCGTGGTGCCGCCGCGCACCGGCATCGTGCACCAGGTGAACCTCGAATACCTGGCGCGGGTGGTGTTCACCACCGAGCGCGATGGCGAGGCCTGGGCCTACCCCGATACGGTGTTCGGCACCGACTCGCATACCACCATGGTGAACGGCCTCGGCGTGCTCGGCTGGGGCGTCGGCGGCATCGAAGCGGAGGCGGCGATGCTCGGCCAGCCCTCCTCGATGCTGGTGCCGCAGGTGGTGGGCTTCCGCCTCACCGGCCGCCTGTCCGAAGGCGTCACCGCGACCGACCTCGTGCTGACGGTCACCCAGATGCTGCGCAAGCTCGGCGTGGTCGGCAAGTTCGTCGAGTTCTTCGGCGATGGCCTCAAGCACCTGCCGCTGGCCGACCGCGCGACCATCGGCAACATGGCGCCGGAATACGGCGCCACCTGCGGCATCTTCCCGATCGACCAGGAAGTGCTCAATTACCTGCGCCTGTCCGGGCGCGGCGAAGCGCAGATCCGGCTGGTCGAGGCCTACGCCAAGGCGCAGGGCCTGTGGCATGACGAGTCCACGCCGGCAGCGCGCTTCTCCAACACGCTCGAACTCGACCTTGCCGACGTGCGCCCCTCGATGGCCGGACCGAAGCGGCCGCAGGATCGCGTGCTGCTGGAGGACGTGCGCCGGAGCTACCGCGATGCCACCGCCATCCTCACCGCCAACCGCGCGACGCGTTCGCCGGAGACGTCCGGATTCGTCAACGAGGGCGGCGGCGCGGCGGTGGGCAACGCGGCCAACGAGATCAGCCAGGCGGGCGTCCGCGTGCACATGGGCGAGGACACCTTCAAGGTGACCGACGGCAGCGTGGTGATCGCCGCGATCACCTCGTGCACCAATACCTCCAACCCCGCCGTGATGCTGGCCGCGGGCCTGGTGGCGAAGAAGGCGGCGGCGCGCGGCCTGAAGGCGCAGCCATGGGTCAAGCCCTCGCTGGCGCCCGGCTCGCTGGTGGTGACCGACTACCTGCGCAAGACGGGCCTGCTGGAGGAACTGGAGAAGGTCGGCTTCTACCTGGTCGGATATGGCTGCACCACCTGCATCGGCAACTCCGGCCCGCTGCCGGTCGAGATCAGCCGCGCCATCGGCGAGGGCGACCTCGCGGTGGCGTCGGTGCTGTCGGGCAACCGCAACTTCGAGGGGCGCGTGCATCCGGAAGTGCGCATGAACTACCTCGCCTCGCCGCCGCTGGTGGTCGCCTATGCGCTCGCCGGCACGCTCGACGTCGACCTCACCAGCGAGCCCCTCGGCACCGGCAGCGACGGCCAGCCGGTCTACCTGCGCGACATCTGGCCCAGCAACCGCGAGATCGCCGACACCATTGCCGGCGCCATCAACCCGTCGATGTTCGAGAAGAACTACGCCGACGTGTTTGCCGGCGACGAGCGCTGGAACGCGATCCGCTCGCCCGATGGCGCGCTTTACGAATGGGGCGATTCCACCTACATCAAGAACCCGCCGTACTTCGAGGGCATGGGCGCCGTGCCGGGCGCGGTCGAGGACATCCACGGCGCGCGCGTGCTCGGCCTGTTCGGCGATTCGATCACCACCGACCACATTTCGCCGGCGGGATCCATCAAGCGCGATTCTCCGGCAGGGCGCTTCCTCGTCTCTCGCGGCGTCGAGCCGAAGGATTTCAATTCGTACGGTTCGCGCCGCGGCAACGACGACGTGATGGTGCGCGGCACCTTCGCCAACATCCGCATCCGCAACCAGATGCTCGACAACGTCGAAGGCGGCTACACCCGCCACGTGCCGAGCGGCGAGCAGATGGCGATCTACGACGCGGCGATGAAGTACCGGGAAACCGGAACGCCGCTGGTCGTCATCGCCGGCAAGGAGTACGGCACCGGCTCATCGCGTGACTGGGCTGCCAAGGGCACGCTGCTGCTGGGCGTCCGCGCCGTGCTGGCGGAAAGCTTCGAGCGGATCCACCGTTCCAACCTGGTCGGCATGGGCGTGCTGCCCTGCCAGTTCCTGCCGGGGGAAAACGCGCAGACGCTGGGACTGACGGGCTCGGAAACGATCGACATCACCGGCCTCGATGGCGGCGCCTCGAAGGATGCCGAGGTCACCGCCACCGCCGCCGATGGCCGCGTCAAGCGCTTCCGCGTCAAGGTGCTGCTGCTGACGCCGAAGGAACGCGACTTCTTCCGCCACGGCGGCATCCTGCAGTACGTGCTGCGCCAGCTGGCGGGAAAAGCCGCTGCCTGAGCGACAGGGGCAGGAGCTAGGGGCTAGGGTCTGGGGGCTAGGGAAAGCCTGGAGCGTGGAGCGCACGAAGCGATTGGGGGTGACCGCTGTTACCGGCTCCTGCCTTTCACTAGCCCCACTAGCCCCTTAGCCCCTAGCCACTAGCCCCTGGCCCCTCCCCCAGTCACTCGCCCCCGTCCCTGCTCCAAACCGCATTCACGCATCGCCAGTCGCCGCCCTCGCGGCGCCAGCCCGTGACGAATGCCAGCGTGGCGCTGCGCTCGAGCAGCCAGCGGCCGGAGTCGTCGCGTACGTGGAGTTCGAAGCGCGCCGTTGCACGGTCGCCGGCAGGTTCCACCGCGATGGCGCCGATCCGCACCGACACGCTGCGCGCAAGCAAGTGCGCGCGCACCAGGCGGGCGACGGCTTCGCGGTCGTAGGTTCCCTGGTTGCCGTTGAAGTCTTCGGCGACATGTTCGAGCACGGCGTCGGCGCGCCCGGCGTTGGCGGCTTCCGCCACCCCTTCGATGACCGTCCGGATGGCCTGCGCATCGGGCGGGCGCGCACAGGCGGCGAGCAGCACGAACACGGCGATCGCGGGCAGATGGCGCAGCCATGGGGTCATGTGTGCTCCGGCGGATCGCGGTGCGCTGCAATGCGGCTTGCCGCTCATTCCGGCAGTATGCTGCAATCATCCGGACATGCCAGCCACGCCCCTCCCGCGCACGACCGGCGAGCGGGAGCCGCCGGCGCGCCCCGCCCGCTACGACGGAGGAATGATGGAACAGCGTCCCTGGCTCGCGAGTTACCCGGCCGGCGTTCCGGCCGAGATCGATCCGGAGCAGTATCGCTCGGTGGTGGCGCTGCTGGAGGAGTGCTGCGACCGCTTCCGCCACCGCGCTGCTTTCGCCAACATGGGCCGGCGCATCAGCTATGACGACCTCGACCGGCTGAGCGCGCGCTTCGCCGCCTTCCTGCGCAGCGACCTCGGGCTCGCGCGCGGCGACCGCGTCGCGATCATGATGCCCAACCTCCTGCAGTACCCGATCGTGCTGATGGGCGTGCTGCGCGCCGGGCTGGTCGCAGTGAATACCAACCCGCTGTACACGCCACGCGAGCTGCGGCACCAGCTGGAGGATTCGGGCGCGGTCGCCATCGTGGTGCTGGAGAACTTCGCCCACACGGTGGCGGGCGTTGCCGAAGGAACCAGTCTGCGCCACGTGATCCGCACCGGCGTCGGCGACCTGCTCGGCTTCCCGCGCGCGGCGATCACCAACTTCGTCGTGCGCCACGTGCGCAAGATGGTGCCGGCGTATTCCCTGCCCGGCGCGATCGCGTTCAACGATGCGCTCGAACGCGGCGGCCGCGCGGCGCCGGTGAAGGCGGATGTCGGCCCGGACGACATCGCCTTCCTGCAATACACCGGCGGCACCACCGGCGTGGCCAAGGGAGCCATGCTGACCCACCGCAACATGGTCGCCAACATGCTGCAGTCGACCGCGTGGGTCGGCAGCAAGATGCGCGAAGGCGAGGAAGTCGTGGTGACGGCGCTGCCGCTGTACCACATCTTCGCCCTGACGGCCAATTTCCTTGTCTTCGCACGCATTGGTGGACTCAACCACCTCGTCACCAATCCACGCGACATGCCGGCCTTCGTGCGCGACATCCGCGGCATCCGCTTCACTGCCATCACCGGCGTCAATACGCTCTTTGCCGGCCTGCTGAACACGCCCGGGTTCGAGCAGATCGATTTCTCGCGCCTGCACCTGACCCTGGGTGGCGGCATGGCGGTGCAGCGGGTCGTCGCCGAGCGGTGGAAGGCCGCCACCGGCTGCACCCTTGCCGAAGCCTACGGGCTGACCGAGACCTGCCCGGCGGTGTGCATCAATCCGCTCGACATCCCCGAATACAACGGCTCCATCGGGCTGCCGATTCCCTCGACCGACGTCAGCATCCGCGATGACGCCGGCAACACGCTGGCGATCGGCGAAACCGGCGAACTGTGCGTGCGCGGGCCGCAGGTCATGAAGGGCTACTGGAACCGCCCGGCGGAAACCGCCGAAGTACTCTCCGCCGACGGCTGGCTTCGCACCGGCGACATCGCGCGCATGGACGAAAAGGGCTACGTCTTCATCGTCGACCGCAAGAAGGACATGATCCTGGTGTCCGGTTTCAACGTCTATCCGAACGAGATCGAGGACGTGGTGGCGCACATGCCGGGCGTGCAGGAAGTGGCCGCCGTGGGCGTGCCCGACGAGAAGTCCGGCGAGGTGGTGAAGCTGGTGGTGGTGCGACGCGACCTGTCACTGACGGCCGATGCCATCCGCGAGTACTGCCGCGCGAACCTCACCGGTTACAAGCGCCCGCACATCATCGAGTTCCGCGATTCGCTGCCCAAGACCAACGTCGGCAAGATCCTGCGCCGCGAGCTGCGCGACGAACCGGCAGCCACCGCCTGAGCGGGCAGGGCCCCGTTTTCAGCGTCGCCGCGGGCTCGACCGACGCAAAGGCAACGGCGCGGATTGACACGCCGGACACGAGGCAGGCGAACGGGAGCGGAACGGCGGGTCGGTGAATGCCGTTGCATCGACGGACGCCGGCGCGACCGGACGGTAGCGACGTCCGCGGTGCCCTGAACGCTGTTGTTGCGCGGGCCCTGCACTTCGTTTCGAAGCGTCGCTCTCCCGCCACGCGCGACGACGTGGCCGCGGGTCAGGCCGAGTAAGGCTCCAGGCGGTCGGCATAGCCCCCAAGGAGGTTCCACAGCGGGGCTTCCTTTTCCTCCGGAATGCGCGCATAGGCGAAGGCGAGCTGCCGCGGCGTGGTGCGTACCAGCCGCGCCTCGAGGTGGATGTCGAGCGACTCGGCAATCAGCATGTCCAGCGCATAGACGTCCCCCGGCCGGCCTTCCCAGCTGTCCGGTCGCGCCACCAGAACCCCGGTGGCGGAAATATCCTGGATCTCGCTGCTCCAGGCGTTATGGCCGTTGCTGATGAAAACGGCGCTTCGCAGTGCCATGCGCGCGGGTCGCATGCCCTGGCGGTTCCCCCGGTCCATTCCCCTTCCCCTCCCCTGTCCCGCGTGGCGGGCCCCTTTTTCCCGATGCTCACGATTGGGACGTGTTTGTCAACAGGCCCCGGTGGATGCGCTAGACTCGTTCACGATCGACCCCGAACCCGGGGGCACTGGGGTGCGGAGCGTTTGCCGCTCGGCTTGCGATCGACGAGCGGTGTCTTCCAGAGGGTGATACCAATGACCGCCGTCGAACTGCTGCACCGTGATACCGATTACCGCCTGCTGCGCACGCTGGAAGACCCGGCGAGCAACGTGCACTGGTGCTTCATGCATGGAAACCGTCAGCCGCAGGGGAACGGCTATCGGCCTTGCTTCACCACCCAGCTGATCCGCGAAATCCGCGAGTTCCAGAAGAAGGCGGCCGACCGCCTCAGCTTGCGCATCGCCAACGGCGACAACAGCCTCGCCCACGTGGTGGTCGCTTCCGACGCCAGCGTGTTCAACCTCGGCGGCGATCTCGATCTCTTCTCGCGCCTGATCACCGAAGGCAACCGCGAGCACCTGCTGGCCTACGCGCGCCAGTGCGTGGAAGGCATCCACGGCTTCCACACGGGGCTCAACCGCAACGCGCACACCGTCGCGCTCGTGCAGGGCGATGCCCTGGGTGGCGGCTTCGAGGCGGCGCTGTCGTGCCAGACCATCGTCGCCGAAAGTGGCGTCGGCATGGGCTTCCCGGAAGTGCTGTTCGACCTCTTCCCGGGGATGGGCGCCTATTCCTTCCTGTGCCAGCGCATCAGCCCGCGCATGGCCGAGGAAATGATGCTCAACGGCACCGTCTATTCCAGCGACGAGCTGCACCGCATGGGCATCGTCGACGTCCTGGTGCCGGCGGGAGATGGCATGCAGGCGGTGCACGACCTGGTCCGGCGCAACCAGCGCATCCCGCATGCGCGCGCGGCCATGGGCCGGGTACGCCAGCTGCGCAGCCAGGTTCCCCTCGCCGAGCTGATGCAGATCACTGAAATCTGGGTCGATACCGCAATGCAGCTGGGGCAGAAGTCGCTGCGCACGATGGAGCGCCTGGTGCGCGCACAGCAGAAGCGGCCGCACCTCGTTGCCGCGCCTGCACCGGCGGCAGCGCCGCTGGCAAGGGCGCTCTGACCTGCGGTAGCGGTCTACCGGTATCGGGTCCGCCGGCATCGGGGGGGCGCGGTTTGTGGGGCCGCGG
>JAEZQS010000217.1 GCA_023412995.1 Pseudomonadota bacterium | reverse complement strand
CGCCATGCCGGATGCGCATGGCGCCAGTGCGGGAGCGCATGCGCGCGATGGCACCCGCCCTCCACGTTCGCACCACGAGGAAGCGCGACGCGCGCGGCCACCGCGCCGCGAAGGCGCGCCGCACGTGGCGGAGCCGGGATTCGAGACGTTCCGCATCGAGGTCGGCGAGGAGCACGGCGTCAAGCCGGCCAACATCGTCGGCGCCATCGCCAACGAGGCCGGTCTCGATTCGAAGCACATCGGCCGCGTCGCCATCCACCACGGCCACAGCACGGTGGACCTGCCCGAAGGCATGCCGCCGGAAATCTTCAAGCACCTGAAGCGCGTTTGGGTTTCGGGCCAGCAGCTGCGGATCACGCGCGCCGGCGGAGCGGATGAGGCCGCGCCGCGCCAGCGCGCCCGCCCTCCCCGGCCGCCCTCGTTCGGCAACGGCTCGGCCAGTCCGAAGCGGCACGACAGGAAGCCGCGCCAGGGCAAGTAGCGGACCGCGTCAATCGGCGGGCCGCGGAAGGCGGCCACGCCGCGCTGCGATCCATCTCCAATGTCGCGGCGAAGTCCCTGTATCAGGATCGACGCGTCGCAACCGCGCACGCTTCCGCCGGTACCCAACAGCAGGGATCGCGGACGGCGACTGGCGCCAGCTCGCTCCCGCCGTCCACCGGAGAATCGACATGCGCACACGCACCGCGGGAACCTGGCTTTCGTGGCTGCTGCTGGCCAGCGCGCCGGCACTGGCAGCCAACCACAACGTCACCGTCGGCGGCTCCTACGACAGTGGCGGCTACGACTACCCCTCGCTCCTCTTCAGCCCCTCGCAGCTCACCATCGCGGTGGGCGATACCGTCACCTTCACCAACGCCGGCGGTCCGCACAACGTGGCTGCCGACGACGGCTCGTTCCGTTGCGCGCAGGGGTGCGACGGCGCAGGAGGCAACGGCAGCCCGAGCGCGCAGCGCTGGACCGCAACGGTCACCTTCAACCAGGCCGGCGTCGTTCCCTTCCATTGCGACAACCACTACATGCAGGGGATGACCGGCAGCATCACCGTGCAAGGCGGCGGCAACGCCGACACCTTCGAACTCGACCAGCATGGGCTCAGCGGATCGTGGGCCAATGCCGCGACCGACAGCCAGGGCTTCGTGATGGAGGTCTACCCGGACCTCCTCGAACCCGGCAACGGCCTCGCGTTCGGCGGCTGGTTCACCTGGGACGTGGCACCGGGCGGCGGGACGCGCTGGTACACCATCCAGGGCCCGATGGAGACCGGCGACGACGACTCCGTGCTGCCGATCTACCTGACCCAGGGCGGCGCCTTCGCGAGCAACCAGGCGACCACGACGACGGCGGTGGGCACGGCGACGCTCTCGTTCTCCGACTGCTCGCATGGCACGCTCGACTACCAGTTCACCGACGGCAGCGGCCGCAGCGGCCGCATCCCGCTGCAACGGCTGCTGCAGAATGTGACCTGCTCGCCGGGCGGCGACCTCGGCGGTGGCGGCGATTACCTGCTTTCCGGTGCCTGGGGCGCCCACGGCACCAGCGGGCAAGGCATCGTGTTCGACGTCAATCCGCCGCAGGGCGTGGTGTTTGCCGCGTGGTACACCTTTGCCGCCGGCGCTGCGTCCGGCGGCGGCGCGGCCGCGCAGGCCTGGTACACCCTGCAGGGCGGCGAACGCAGCGGCGACGCGCTCGATCTCGTGGTCTACGAGACGAGCGGCGGCGTGTTCGACCAGTCCGCGACCACCGCCACGGTCGCCGTGGGCACGGCGCGCATGATGTTCGCCGACTGCGGCCACGCCAGCCTCGAGTACGCGTTCACCAGCGGCAGCAACGCCGGGCAGGCCGGCACGCTGGCCCTGGCGCGCATCGGGCCGGTGCCGGCGGGTTGCACGCTGTAGGGTCCGCGGCACGCGATGGACGACGGGCTGCGCCCGCATGGCGCGCAAACGAAAAGGGCCTGCATGGCTGCAGGCCCTTCTTTCATTCTGGCGCCCGAAGTTGGACTCGAACCAACGACCCCCTGATTAACAGTCAAGTGCTCTAACCAGCTGAGCTATTCGGGCGAGCCGTGCATTTTCGTCAGGCGGCGCGACGGCGTCAAGCCTCGCCGCCCCCCGCGGCGGCGCGCAGGCAGCCTTCCGCGGCGGCCGGGCTGGCGGTGCCCTGGCGCACGCGCCCGGCCTGGTTGACCACCACCGCGCGCACCTCGGCCGCGCCGGCCTGGCGGTCGCAGACGGTGAGCGTCAGGTTGGTGCCGCCGACGCTGCCATCGGGGCGGTAGTCCACGTGCAGGCGCCCGGCGGTGCTGAGGATCGCCACGCCACGCGGCTGGCCCTGGTTGACTGCCAGCAGGGGTTCGCCGGCCGATCGGAGGCCATCGCGGTCGCGATCGGCAAACACGATCCAGCCATGGTGCCACTCGGTGCTGCGCACGCATTGCTGCTGGTCGCGGCTGGGGCAGGCGCTGGTGCGCGCGCGCTGCGTCACCGCGGCGAGGCGCGCCTGGTTGAGGGCGGTGACCAGCTGGGTGCGTGCATTGCGGCCCTGCGCCCGACCGGCGAGGGAGCCGAAGGCCGGCACGCCGAGCGAGCACAGCACCGCGAGGATGGCGATCGCCATCAGCAGTTCGATCAGGGTGAAGGCGCGTGCACGCCGGGGCATGGGCGACATGGGTGCGGCTCCGCGGGACGAGCGCACAGGCTAGGCGACGCCCGCGGCGACGGCGATGGCAGGCGGGCCAGGCTGCCTGTACGAAATCGGCCCGTTCGAGGGCAGGAATCCGGGACGAAGCGTGCATCGGGCACGACGGGCTGCAGCCAGGCGGTACCCGGCCGCCTTACCATCGCGCGATTGCCCTGCCGGCCGGCCCGATGACGCGCGAACGCCAGTTCTGGATCCTGCAGACCACCGTCTGGCTCGGCTACGGGGTGGAGACGTGGCTGGCCGCCATCGGCCAGGGCCGTGCCTTCGACTACTGGAAGATGGCGCTGTTCGACAGCGTCTGCGCGTTCGTCCTGACGGTCGCCATCCGCTACGT
>JAEZQS010000147.1 GCA_023412995.1 Pseudomonadota bacterium | reverse complement strand
GCCTGGCGCCGCGCCGGCCACGGCAGGAACATCGGCACGCGCGCGCGGTAGCCGATGTAAGCCTGGCCCAGCGTGCGCACGAGGTCGCGCTCCTCGAGCCGCACGCCAACGAGGATGTAGGCGCTGGTCAGCAGCGCGAAAAGCAGGTGCCCGCGCGACATCAGCGGGGTCGCCCAGAAGGCGACGAGGAATCCCAGCATGATCGGGTGCCGCACGAAGCGGTAGAAGAACCGCTCGCTGAAGCCTGCCTCGTCCGGCAAGCGATCGCGCGCACGCCGCCAGGCCTGGGTCAGCCCGAACAGTTCGAAGTGGCTGATCATGAAGGTGGACAGCAGCACGATGAGCCAGCCGAGTGCGAACAGCACCCACATGACTGCTTCCCCCGGCGTGCCGCGCAGGTCCCACACGGCGCCCGCGAGCGGCCGCCAGGCGACGAACACCAGCGCCAGCAGCAGGCTCGACGAGAGGACGTAGATGCTGCGCTCGATCGCCGCAGGCACCAGGCGCGTCCACCAGCGCTTGAAACCGGGGCGCGCCATCAGGCTGTGCTGCAGGGCAAAGGCTGCCAGCAGCGCCGCATCGACGACCCACCCCGTCCAGCCCGCGGCTCCGGCGGGCGCGTCGATGGTTCTGGGCACGATGAAGTCGCCGACGAACCCGATCGCATAGAGGAAGGATCCGAGGAACACGAGATAGCTGAGCAGCGCAAAGCCGGCATGGAACGGGTTCATGGCAGGACTCGTCAGGGGGGACGATTCCAGCAAAACGCCACCCGGGGGCCGGCTGTGCCACGGCGGCTGCGACGATTCGCGCGGCGCCGCACCCGGCGGGCCTTCCCGGCCCGACTGCCCCGACAGGCCTGCGCTGCGCCGATGCAGCGGGCGATATGCCCGCCCGAAGCCAGGTGATCGGCCGGGGTGAGTGCGCCGGCGCTTCCCGATCGCGCGCTTCAGTCGACGGCGTCTTCGGTCTCGTCCTCGTCCAGGAGCAGGCGCGGGCCGATCAGTTCCTGCGCGACATCCGCGGACAGCGATTCCACGCCGCGAAGCTTGCGCTCGATCGCACGGGTGCGCACACCGGTCTTTTCGATGTGGCGCCCGGCTTCGTCAAGCTTCTTCTTGACCTTGTCGAGCACGTCGCCGAACTTGCCGAACTCGCTCTTGACCGCGCCGAGGATCTCCCAGACCTCCGAACTCCGCTTGGCGATCGCCAGCGTGCGGAATCCCATCTGCAGGCTGTTGAGCAGCGCGCTGAGGGTGGTCGGGCCTGCGACCACCACCCGATGCTCGCGCTGCAGCAGTTCGAACAACCCGGGACGGCGGATCACTTCGGCATACAGTCCTTCGGTCGGCAGGAACAGCACCGCGAACTCGGTCGTGTGCGGCACGCAGACGTATTTCGCCCTGATCCGCCGCGCCTCCTCGCGCACGCGCCCTTCCAGCGCACGCCCCGCCGCCGCGGCGGCCTCCACGTCGGCGGCTTCCTGTGCTTCCAGCAGCCGCTGGTAGTCTTCCACCGGGAACTTGGCGTCGATCGGCAGGTAGACCTGGCCGCCTTCGTCCTGGCCCGGCATGCGGATGGCGAACTCGACCCGGTCGTTGCTGCCCGGCACGGTGATCACGTTGCAGCCGTACTGCTCGCTCGTCAGCAGCTGCTCCAGCAACGCGCCGAGCTGCACCTCGCCGAGGATGCCGCGACTCTTGACGTTTGTCAGCACGCGCTTCAGGTCGCCGACGCCGGTGGCCAGGCTCTGCATTTCACCCAGCCCCCGCTGCACCGCCTCGAGGCGTTCCGATACCAGCTGGAACGACTGCCCGAGGCGCGCCTCCAGCGTGCTCTGGAGTTTTTCGTCGACGGTCTCGCGCATCTTCTCGAGCTTGGCGGCGTTGTCGTCCTGCAGTGCCTTGAGGCGGGATTCGAGCGTGGCGCGCACCTCGCCCATGCGCTTTTCCGTTTCCGATGCGAGCGCGCCCAGCCGTTCGTGTTGCTGCGCGCTGCTCGCCTTCAGCACTTCGGCGGTCTCCAGGCGGCTCTTGCGCGAATCCTCCGCCAGTCCCTGCGCCAGCGCCTTGAGGCTGCCATCGGTGCGCTCCGTCAGCTGGGCGATCCGCGCTTCGAGCGTGGTCCGCAGCTCCCCCATCCGCTTCTCGTTGTCGCCGGTCAGCGTCGCCAGGTGCAGTTGCTGCTGCTGACCGAAGCGCGCCAGCACCGCCGCCAGTTCCTCGCGGCTGGTGCGGGCATCGAGCGCCTGGCGCTCGGCCATTTCCCGCAGTCGCGCGTCGGTGCGCGCGGTGAGTTCGTCCAGCCGCTGCGCGAAGCCCTCGATCCGTTCGCGCTGCTGCTGCGACGCCGACGTCACCTGCTCGGTGACATGGCCGCGGAAGCGGTCGAATCCCTGTTGCAGTTCCTCGCGCCCGCTGCGCTGCTCCTCGCGCAGTACCCGCTCGAGGCGCTCGCCGTCACCGCGGAGTCCCTCGAGCAGTCCCACCGCCGCCGCGGCGGATCGACCCTGGCGCAGCAACAACACCTGCAGCACCAGCACGACGACGGCAACGGGCACCAGTGCGGCCAGCAGCAGCAGTTCGGAGGACAGATGGGTGGCGGGCATGGCGGGCGATCCCTCAGCGGTGGTCGCCAGTTTACGCGCCGTGGTCGCAGCCCACGCGACGGACGGCGAGGATGGCGGACAAACGGCGGGTGTTCGCGCGCCGCAGCGGGCGCCGGTTGACAGCCTTGCACGCGCTGTCCACAGTCGGCGCACGAACGGGGAGGATGCCGTGCGTGGAGTTCGTGCCGCACTCCCTCCGGGGAAGGGATGGCTGGGGAGAATGCTGCACCGGGCCAGGATGCTGGTGGTGCTGGCCTCGCTCGCGCTGCCCATGGCATCCGCCGCTCCGGCCGGAAGCGAGCCGGCGCCGCGCGACGCGGCAACCTTGCCGGTGCGCTTTGCCGCCGATGCCCACTACGCGCCCTACGACCTGCTGGACGCCGACGGCCAGCCGACGGGCTACGACGTCGACGTCTTCCGCGCAATCGCCGCGCATGCCGACCTCGAGGTCAGCTGGCGCCTCGGTGGCGACTGGGACCGCATCCTCGACGACCTGGCGCAAGGCCGGGTCGACGTGGTGCCCATGTTCTTCACCGACGAGCGCGCCGCGCGCTACCTCTTCAGCAATCCGGTCCTGACCCGCTACCACCTCGCCTTCGGCCGGCGCGGCGGCGCCTACGTGGCGGACGTGGAGGCGCTGCATGGCCTGCGCATCGCAGTGCAGCCGGGAGGTGCCGCCTGGGAGCGGATCCGTCGCCTGGCCGGGGTCCAGCTGGTCCCGGCGCAGGCCGAAAGCGACGCCTTGCGCGCGGTACACGAGGGCCGCGCGGATTACGCCGTGGTGCCCTCCTACATCGGCCACCTCGCACAGCGCGAAAGCCACTTCGACGACGTAGTGGCACTCAGCGGCCCGATGCTCCACCAGCCGTACGGATTCGCCGTGCGCCGCGACTTCCCGCAACTGCGCGACCGGATCGACGAAGGCCTCGCCAGGGCCACTCGCCGCGGCGAGCTGGATCGCATCTACTTCGTCTGGCTGGCCAACCTCACGCCGGTGAAGGACGTGTTCCGCTCCGGGCTCCACACCGGCCTGCTGGCAGGCATCGCGTCGTTGCTGCTCGGCGGTATAGTCCTGTGGTGGTGGCACCGCGCCCATACGCGGGTGCGGCGGGAGGCGGCCACGCGTGCCGGTGCCGAGCACGCCAGCTTCCTCGCCGCACACGATCCCATGACCGGACTGGCCAACCGGCGCGGCCTCGAGGCCGACGTCGCCAGGCTGATCGCGCACGGCGCGCCCTTCGCGCTGGTGCGGATGGAACTGGAAATGGAATCGGTCGAGGCCATTGCGGGGCACGATTTCGTCGACCGCTTCCGCCTGGCCCTTGCGGAGCGCCTGCGCGGCGAGTTCGCCCCCGCCTCCGTCGCGACGCTCGGCCAGGGAAGTTTCGCCGTCGCCTGCGAAGGTGTCGCCGATGTGGCCCAGGCGCTCGCGCACATGCGGCGGCTGGTGGACCTGCTGCGCAGCCCGTTGCAGGTGGACGGCGTTTCCCTCTGGCGCGCCTGCCACGCCGGTGGCGCGCTGTTCCCGCGCCACGGCACGACGCCCGAGGCGCTGCTGCGCGCCGCCAGCATTGCCTCGGCGGTGGCGCGCGACGGCAAGCGGGCCATCGTGCTGTTCACCCCGGAGATGGCGCCGGACCCCAAGAGCCTGACCCTGCTCGAGGACCTGCAGCGAGCGATCCGCGAGCGGCGCGTCGGCTACATGCTGCAGCCCAAGCTGGACCTTCGCAGCGGCCTGATCAGCGGCGCCGAACTGCTGGTGCGCTGGCAGCATCCACTGCACGGCCAGCTGGAGCCGGCCGAGTTCGTGCCGCTGGCCGAGCGATCCGGAATGATCGGCGAACTCAGCCTGTACCTGATTGCCGAGGCCGCCGCACTCTGCCGCACGATCCGCCACGACCGCCCGCTGCACCTGGCCGTCAATGTCTCCGTCAACGACCTGTGCGATCCGGACGTCGTCGGCGGCGCGCTGGCGATCGCGCAGGGTATCGGCGACCGCCTGGTGCTCGAAGTCACCGAGACGGCCGTGCTGCGCGATCCCGCGGCGGCACTCGCCGGCGCGCAGCGCCTGCGCGCCTGCGGCATCTCGCTTTCGCTTGACGATTTCGGCACCGGCAACTCCTCGCTCACCTACCTGCGCCAGCTTGCTCCGGACGAGGTCAAGGTGGACCGGTCCTTCACCCTCGGCGTCGCCGCGTCGCCCGCCGACCGTTCCATCGTCGAATCGACCGTGCGGCTGGCCCACAGCGTGGGCGCGACGGTCACCGCCGAAGGCGTTGAAGATGCCGAAACACTGGCGTGGCTCGCCCGCGCCGGCTGCGACCACGCGCAGGGCTACTACATCGCCGCGCCGATGGACCGGGCGGCGTTCGACGTGCTGCTGCAAGGATTCACACTTCCGCGGCCGTTGCCGACGCCGTGAGGGCGCGCACGCCGTCGCAGGGCGCATGGACCGCGTTGCTGTCGATCCGGCCCGCTCCCGATCGTCGCGGCAGTGAAGGCCACCCCGCCGGGGAAGGCCGCAGCCCACCCAGGAGGTTTGCATGTCCTACATCGATGGCTTCGTGATCGCCGTGCCCGAAAGCAACCGCGCTGCCTTCATCGCGCATGCGCGCCGCTTCGACGGCCTGTTCCTCGAGTTCGGCGCGACACGGGTGACCGAGTGCTGGGCCGACGATGTCCCGGAGGGGAAAGTCACTGATTTCCGCCGCGCGGTGCAGGCCGAGGCCGGCGAATCGGTGGTGTTCTCCTGGATCGAGTGGCCGGACAAGGCGACACGCGATGCCGGCATGGCCAAGGTCATGCAAGATCCACGGATGGAAGACGCCGCCAACTGCCCCTTCGACGGCAAGCGCATGATCTTCGGCGGGTTCATTCCGGTGGTGGATCTTCCTGGCGCCGGCTGAGCGGGCGCGGTAGGCGCCGCTCACGCGCCGCTTTCCCCGATGCCCTTTCCGAGCCAGGCGAAGGCGCGCCGAAGCTCGGCCGTGCCATCGCGGTCGTACCAACGGCCATGCGCCAGCACGATGCGTTCGGGCTTCCATGCCAGCATGCGCTCGACCGCTGCTCGCAGCGTCGCCCGCGGGTACGTCACGCGCATGTCGCGCGGCATCGAGCCGTGCGGATCCTGCACGCCACCGAGGCGGGTGAGCCAGCGCATCCACCAGGCGCCGAGCCGGCGGGCCTCGAAGTTTTCGATCAGGTCGGCCAGCACGAGGGTTCGGCTGTCACGGTGGAAGAATGCCACTTCGGTCATGTAGCGCCCCGCCACGGGCAGCGTCTCGATCACGCCGTCCCAGGGATAGCCGGCGGTCCGGTCCAGATCGAGTGTTTCGAAGGCGATGCGTGCCCCCGCCTGCTGCCGCACGCGTGGCGCCGCGTACACCGCGGCCTCTGGATACGCAGCATGCCATTGCGGCAGCCACCAGTAGTGGAGGCGGTTGGGTGCGACCAGCCATCGTGGCGTGCCGAGACGTGCGACCGCAGCGCGCAGTGCCGGCGTGAGCGGCGTTGGCGAATGCACGAACAGGCTGCCATCGGCTATCCGGACCAGCGTCATCCGGGTCGGGAACGGCATGCCGCGCCCGAATCCACCGAAGCGGATCAGCGGACCGTCGACGATCCAGAGGCCATCGGCCACGCGCTTGGGCGTGCCCAGCGGCGGATAGGTACCCTCGCCCGCCGCGTCGCGACCCGATTCCGTTTCGTGCATCCCCTACACCTTCGCCGTCTTCCAGCCACCGCGCGTGAACAGCCACAGCGTGAACAGCCCGACCGACGTTTCGGAAAAGAACACGGCCCAGAACACCCCTTCCGCCTGCCAGCCCAGGCGCAGCGCGAGCAGCCAGGCCAGCGGGATCTGGATGGCCCAGAAAAACACCAGGTTGATGCGGGTCGGCGTCACCGTGTCGCCGGCGCCGTTGAACGCCTGCACCGACACCATCCACCAGCCATAGACGAAGAACGAATAGGAGAGGATGCGCAGCCACGTCGCGCCGGTCGCGATCACCGCCGCATCGGAGCTGAAGAGTCCGACGAGCTCCTTCGGAAACAGGAAGAACAGCACCGACACGGCGAGGAGGTAGCCCATGTTGTACCAGCCGATGTGCCAGACGGCCGCTTCCGCGCGGGCCGGCTCGCCGGCGCCGAGGTTCTGCCCGACCAGCGTGGCCGCGGCATTGGACATGCCCCACGCCGGCATCATGGTGAACATCAGGAGGCGCAGGGCGATGGTTGCTCCGGCCACGGCTTCGCTGCCGATGCTGGCGAGGATGCGCATCAGGAAGATCCAGGACGTCATGCCGACGATCATCTGCCCGACGCCACCGAGCGCGGTGCGCACGATGTTGCGCAGGATCGCTCCGTGCCAGGCGAGGTGATGGCGCAGCACCCGGATGTGGCGGCCGCCACGGAACAGCAGCCACAGCTGCATCAGTACCCCGGCGCCGCGGCCGATGCTGGTGGCGATCGCCGCGCCCTCGATGCCGAGCGCGGGAACGGGGCCCAGGCCGAAGATCAGCAGCGGGTCGAGCACGATGTTGAGGGCATTGGCGACCCACAGCACGCGCATGGCGATGGCGGCGTCGCCGGCGCCGCGGAAGACCGCGTTGATGACGAACAGCAGCAGGATCACCACGTTGCTGCCGAGCATCCATTGCATGTAGCCGTAGCCGTGCTCGAGGGTCCAAGCGTCGGCGCCCATCAGCCGCAGCAGGTCCCGCGCGAACACGATGCCGGCGATGGCGAAAGGCAGCGACGTCAGCAGGGCGATCCAGATCGCCTGCACGGCGCTGACGGCGGCCTCGTCGCCCTTGTGCTCGCCGATGCGCCGCGCCACCACCGCCGTCACCGCCATCGCCAGGCCCATGGCCATGGCGTAGAGCAGGAAGAGGTACGTTTCCGTCAGGCCGACCGTCGCCACCGCGGAGGCGCCGAGTCGCGCGACGAACCAGATGTCGACCACCGCGAAGGTGGACTCCAGCACCAGTTCCAGCACCATGGGCACGGCCAGCAGGAACACCGCCCGGCGCAGCGGGATGGTGGTGTAATCGGCGCTGGTGCCGCGCAGGGCCGCGCGCAACCCCGCCCACAGCGAGGGCGGCGGCGCTGGCGTGGAAGAAGGGTCGTGCGATGCGTCGGGGTTCATCGGTCGGGGCCGCGTCGGGACGTGAATGGTAAGGGCAGCCGAAGCACGGCGCCCGCGCCGCGGCGACGAACGGCGCACCGGGAAATCGACAGGCAAGGCGTGTCGATTGCCGCTCTTCCCGATCGTCGTCGCAGGCATCGCCCCGCTGCCATCGATCACGAAAGGAGAACCGCCATGTCCACCAGCACCATCCGGCTGCACCGCGTGCTTGCCGCCCCTGCCGAGCGCGTCTACCGCGCCTTCCTCGATGCCGCTGCGTTGGCCAAGTGGCTGCCGCCCGATGGTTACACCTGCACGGTGGACGAACTCGACGCGCGCGTGGGCGGCAGGCACCGCATGCGCTTCACCAACTTCACCACCGGCAATGGCCACGCGTTCGGCGGCACCTACCTGGAACTGCTGCCCGGCCGGCGCATTCGCTACACCGATGCGTTCGATGCCGCCGCCCTGCCGGGCGAGATGACGACCACGATCGAGCTCAAGGCCGTCTCGTGTGGCACCGAGGTGCGGATCGTGCAAGAAGGGATTCCGGAAGCAATTCCGCCCGAATCCTGCTACCTCGGGTGGCAGCAGTCGCTGGTTCTGCTCGGCAGGTTGGTGGAGGCGGAAATCCCCGACTGACCGGCGGCGAGTCCGGTTGGCGCCGGCGAACTCGCCGCGCGGGGCCACGCGGCGGGGCAAGCGCTGGCCACGCCGCGGAAGGGCCGCAGGTGCCGCCGGGCAAAGCGGCGGCGCCGGTCTCAGGCATGCGTGGTCGCGGCCAGGTACGTGGCGGCGTAATGGCAGGCGAACCCGGCCAGCGTCAGCAGATGGAACAGCTCGTGGAATCCGAACCAGCGCGGCAGCGGGTTCGGCCGCTTGAGGGCGTAGATGATCCCGCCGGCGCTGTACAGCACGCCGCCCGCCAGGATCAGCAGCGTCACCCGCGCACCGCCGTTGCGCCAGAAGTCCGGCAGGAAGAACACCGCCGACCAGCCGAGCAGGATGTAGCAGGGCGTGTAGAGCCAGCGCGGCGCGGACAGCCAGAATACGCGGAACGCGATCCCCGCCAGGGCGCCGGCCCAGACCCCCGCCAGCAGGATCCGTGCACTCACCAATGGCAGCAGCAGCACCGACAGCGGCGTGTAGGTGGCCGCGATGATCAGGAAGATGTTGGCGTGGTCGAGCCGTCGCAGGAGAGCGGTCGCGCCCGGCCCGGCATGGCCACGGTGGTAAAGCGCGCTGACCCCGAACAGGGCGGCGGCAGCCAGCGCTAACACGGCGCAGGTGGCCTGTCCGCGCGCGCTGGTTGCCGCGGCCACCAGCACGCCGCCGGCGAGCAGCACGAGCGGGAACATGGCCGCATGCAGCCATCCGCGCAGGCGCGGGCGTGGCAGCAGCGGGTCGGCGCTCGCCATCGGCGCGTCAGGGCTGTTCGACCAGCGTGCCCTGCCCTGCGTCCACGGCGTGCTTTACCCGCGCGACGAATGCGCGGCGGGCGGCAACGAGCGCCTTGGAGGTTGCCTGCGGCCACGCGCCGACCTGCACGATCACCAGTGCGCGCGAGCGATCGACATACACCATCTGCCCGAAGATGCCGATCGCGGCGTAGCTGCCGTCGTCATCGGTCCACCAGAGATAGCCGTAGCCGTGTTCCGGGGCATCCGCCGCTGCCCGGTCGGTCATGGCGCCACGCAGCCACGCCTCGGCAATCACCGGCTTGCCGTCGATGCGTCCGCCTTCCAGCATGAACTGGCCGAGGCGGGCGTAGTCCCCGAGCGTCGCCGACAGGCCGCTGCCACCGGTGTCGCTGCCGTCGCATTCGTCGCGGATCCAGTACGCATCCGCGGCCATGCCGTAGGGTTTCCAGAGCACGTCCGACAGGTAGGCCGCGAGCGGGCGGCGGGTCGCCCGCTGCACCAGCAGCCCCAGCAGGTCGGTTTCCGCCGTGTTGTAGTTCCAGTGCGTGCCGGCAGGCCACTGGCGTGGCTGCCCGGCGAGGTAGGTCAGCACGTGCGCGCGTCCGCCCACGCAGGCGCCGCGGTACATCTGCGCGACGTCGGAGGCAGGGTCGGCGTAGTCCTCGTTCCAGCGCACGCCCGAGGTCATCGTCAGCAGCTGCTGCACGGTGACGCCGGCATAGGCGGTGCCGGCCAGCTCGGGGATATAGGCTTCCAGCGGATCGTCGAGGCTGCGCACGTACCCCTGCTGCAGGGCGATGCCGAGCAGCGTCGAGGTGACCGATTTGGCGACGGAGAACGAGGTCCAGTGCTGGTCCGGCCCGAATCCGGGTGCACGGCGTTCTACCCGCACCTTGCCGTGCTGCAGCACCATCACCCCTGCGAGGTGGTGCGCCTGCATGTACCCACCGAGCCAGTCCGCCGCGCCTGCACCATCGAGCCCGAGCGGCACGCCGGGCAGCAGCGGGCGCACCGTGCTGCCGTGCGCGGCGCGGTCGCTGGGGAACAACCGGTACATGCGCCGGAACTGCGCCTCGCGCTTCTCCTGCGGCCAGAACAGCACCGCCTCGCGCTGCTGGCCGATGGTGGGCTCGCGCGACGCCGTCTTCGCGTGCGGCATGCACGCGGCGAGACAGAGCAGCAGGAGCAGCGCGGAGACGCAGCGGATCGGGCGCATGGCAGCGAGGAGCGGTCGGGGGCCGTCATGGTAATGGCGGCACGCCGGCCGTTGGGAGGCCCGCGGCGGCAACCCGGCGGCGCCGGTGCTGGCATCATCCGCAGGTCATCCCCCGTGGAACCCCTCATGCACGCCGAAGGCACGTTCCAGATCAAGGTCGTCCCGCAACCGTCCGACAGCGATCCGGCCCGCCGCGCAGGACTCGGGCGCCTTTCCCTCGACAAGCACTACAGCGGCACGCTGGAGGCCACCGGTTACGGCGAAATGCTGGCCGAAGGCGGCGGCGCGCGGCAGGACGGCGCCTACGTGGCGCTAGAGCGCGTCACCGGGTCCCTCGCCGGGCGCAGCGGCTCGTTCGCGCTGGTGCACCGCGCGCTGCTACGGAACAACGTGCCGCAGGATTGGACCGTGGTGGTGGTACCAGGCTCGGGTACCGGTGAATTGGCGGGCCTCGAGGGCACGCTGCAGATCCGTGTCGAAGACGGCACCCACCGCTATCGCTTCGACTACCGCTTGCCCGGGTGACGGACACGCGCTGGCCCGGGCTCGGGCCGGAGGCATCGCGTGCAGCGCCTGCGCGGCACGTCGATCGCGGATCGGCCGCGGGCCTCCGGACGACGCCTGCGTGCGCGCCCGCACGCACCCCCGCTTCTGGCGGGGGCATACTGCCGGCGCAGGTTGCGCATCCGGCGCCGCGGAACGAGGAGGATCGACGATGAACACGACCATGGCTTCGCTGCGCTGGCTGGCGCACGCAACCCCTGCCGCGTCGCCGCGCATCGGGCCATCGCTGCGTCGGCTCGCCTTCGGCCTCGCCTGTCTCGCCCTCCCCGCCCTTGCGATGGCGGCCCCGCTCCTCGACGGCGGATCGCGCGGCAGCTGGACCGAGCAGAAGGTCAGCGCCGATGTCCCGGGGCCGGACAACAGCTTCGGCTATGCGGTCGCCGTGGAAGGCGACGTGGCGGTGGTGGGCGAACCCTACGGCGCGGTCGACGGCAATCCCGAACAGGGCCTGGCGCACGTGTACGTGCGCGAAGGCGGCACCTGGACCCAATCCCAGGTGCTGGTCGCCGACGATGGCGCGGCGGGCGACGGCTTCGGCTTTTCCGTGTCGATTTCGGGCGGCACGATCCTCGTCGGTGCGCCGTACGCGACGGTCGGCGCGAACGGCGGCCAGGGCGCGGCGTACGTGTTCAGACAATCGGGCGGCAGCTGGAGCCAGGAGCAGAAGCTCGTGACCGCCGCCGGCGGCGCCAGCAACAACTTCGGCTGGTCGGTCGCGGTGAGCGGCGCGACCGCGATCGTTTCCGCGCCGGTCGCGCCCGTCGGCGAAAACGCGCTGCAGGGCAACGCCACCGTGTTCACCGAGGACGCGGGGAGCTGGACCGAAGGCCCCACGCTGGTCGCCGCGGACGGCACCGGGTTCGCGACCTTCGGCTCGGCGGTGGCGATCGACGGCGACACCATCGTGATCGGCGCCAACGGCGTCAATTCCTATTTCGGCGCCGCCTACGTGTTCGAGCGCAGCGGCACGGACTGGATCCAGGTCGCCCGCCTCGCGCCCGACGACGGCACCACCCTCGAGTTCTTCGGCATCTCCGTCGCCGTCAGCGGCGAGAATGCGATCGTCGGTGCCTACAACCAGCGCGTGGGCGACAACAACGGGCAGGGTTCGGCCTACGTGTTCACCGCATCGGCGGGCACGTGGACGCAGGCGCAGAAGCTCGTGGCCAGCGATGGCGCGGCCAGCGCACGCTTCGGACTGGCGGTCGACATCGACGGCGCGACCGCGCTGGTGGGCTCCTACTTCGCCGACGTCGATGCCAACGTCAATCAGGGCGCGGCGTACGTCTTCCGCCTCGAGGGAGGGACGTGGAACGAGACCGACAAGCTGGTCGCCAGCGACGGTGCGGCCGACGAGAATCTCGGCAATGCGGTGGCGCTCTCCGGCGACACGGCGCTCGTCGGGGTGCTGAACGCGGAAATCGACGGCAATGCCGGTGCCGGAGCGGCGGTTTTCTTCACGGCGCCGGCGGACGACACGATCTTCGCGGACGGCTTCGAGCTGCCGTGACCAAAGGCGCCGCCTGCGCGGCGCGACCGGGACGAAGCATGGGATATCTCGTCGTGTCGAGCTTCGAGGACACCGAAACCGGCGACCTGCAGGCGCAGGGCGAGGCGGTGGCGGTGTTCTCGTCGCAACCGGCGGCCAGGGCGCACTTCGATGCGCGCGCCGCCGCCCTGTCGGCGGCCGTGGGCGCGGCGCGCGATGCCGACGCCGGGGCCACCTTCCTCTACTGGGTGCTGTTGCTGGAGCTGCCGCTGGAGGTGGACGACATCGAGCAGGCGCTGGAGGACCTCGAACTCGTCCTCGAGGAAACCGAAAGCCCGGACGATCCCTTCGGCGAGCTGGTGCTCGCCTACACCGGCCAGCGGCACGCGCCCGGCGCGACCTCGGACCTCGCCGAAGCGGACGCCCTGCGCCGGCTGGAGGCGTGGCTGACCTGAGGGCCGCTTCCGCGCCGGCGCCATGGCGAGGATGCGCCGGGCGAGTTGACCGGCACCGCCTTGCAACGGCGCGCGCGGCACCCGCCACACCAGGCCATGCCCAGGCGCCCGTGCATGGCCCTGCCGTGGCGCCACACGCCAGGCCTCCTCGTTCCGCGCTACCAGATCCGCACGCGCTCCTGCGGCGGACGCCACATCGGCTGGCCCGGTTTCACGTCGAACGCCTCGTAGAAGGCCGGGATGTTCGACATCGGGCCGAGCACCCGCCACTTCGCCGGCGCATGCACATCGGACAACAGGCGCTGGCGCAACCGCTCCTCGCGCTGCTGGCTCATCCAGCCAAGCGCATAGCCGAGGAAGTAGCGCTGCACCGGCGTCAGACCGCCGATCTTGCCGCCGCTCCGGTACTGCGCCGTCTTCTGGAATGCCTCCAGTCCGAGAAGCAGGCCGCCGTAGTCGGCGATGTTCTCGCCAAGGCTGGCCTTGCCGTTGATGTGCAGGCCCGGCAGCGGCTCGTAGGCATCGAACTGGGCCACCATCTTCTGCGCGGCGGCATCGAAGCGCGCGGCGTCCTCCTTCGTCCACCAGCCAGAGAGGTTGCCGTGCGCATCGTACTGGCGGCCCTGGTCGTCGAAGCCATGGGTGATTTCGTGGCCGATGGTGCTCGCCGCCACATAGCCGTAGGCGACGGCGTCATCCACCTGGGCGTCCGGAACGCCCGGCACCATGAAGATCGCGGCCGGCAACACGATCTCGTTGTTGGACGGGTTGTAATAGGCGTTGTAGGTCTGCGGCGTCATCTCCCATTCGGTACGGTCCACCGGTTTGCCGAAGCGCGCGAGGTTGTCGTTGAACTGCCAGCGTTGCGCGGCCATCACGTTGGCGGCATAGGATTCGCGCGCGACGACCAGCGCGGAATAGTCCTTCCACTTGTCCGGATAGCCCACCTTGTGGCTGACGGCAGCCAGCTTCGCCAACGCCTTCTCCTTGGTGCCCGCGCCCATCCAGTCGAGCCGTTCGATGCGGTCGCGGAAGGTGTCGCGGATGGCTTCCACCATCGCCACGTAGCGCTGCTTCGAGGCCGCCGGGAAGTAATCGGCAACGAAGATGCGGCCGAGCACCATGCCGAGCGCGTCGTTCTCCTCGTCGATCACCCGCTTCCAGCGCGGACGCTGCTCCTGCTGCCCCGACATGGCCTGGCCGTGGAAGCGGAAGTGCCCGGCCTCGAACTGGCTGGAAAGATACGGCGCATAGGCGTCCACCAGCTGGAGGCGAAGGTAATCCTTCAGCACCGGCAACGGCGTTTCGCGCAGCAGCTTGTCCGCTGCGGCGAAGAACTCCGGCTGGCCCACCAGCACGTAATCTGGGTGCACGTTCCACGCCGCCAGGCGCGCGGTCCAGTCGATCGAGGGCGTGTACTTCGCGCTGAAGGCCGCCGGCGCCAGCTTGTTGTAGTTCTTCTCCGGGTCGCGCAGGTCCTCAAGGCGGCGCGACACCTGCGCGAGTGCGGTCTCGAACGCCATCACGCCCACCGCCGCCTGCTTCGCGTCGGCCGGCGCGCGGCCCAGCAGGGCGAGCGTGCCGGCCATGTAGTCGACGTAGGCGGCGCGGATCTTCGCCACCCCGGCTTCCGGGTTGAAGTAGAAGTCCCGCTCCGGCAGGCCGAGCCCGCCCTGCCAGAGCTGCACCGCCATCACGTCGCTGGCCTTGTCGTCCTGCGCCACCACCAGGCGGAACAGTGCGGGGATGCCGATCGGCTTCATCGCGAAGACGGCATCCACGACGCCCGCGCGGGAATCGATCGCATCGAGCCGCGCCAGCTCCGCATTGAGCGGTTGCACGCCAAGCCGATCGGCCTTTGCGACGTCCATCGCGGTGGCCCAGAAGTCGCCAATCTTCTGGCTGTCGCTGCCGGGCGCCGCAGCGGTTGCTGCCGCCGCCTCGCTGATCGCGCGCAGGCGGGCATACAGCTCCTCGTCAACCTCGTTGCCAATGCTCCAGGCGGCCTCCGAGGCGGGAATCGGATGCGCCTTGAGCCAGCCGCCATTGGCGTATTCGAAGAAGTCCACGCCCGGATCGACCGAGGTGTCCAAGTGTGCGGCAAGAAAATCCTGCGGCGCATCGGCCGCGTTGGCGGCACCCACGGCGAGGGCGAGGGCCGTGCCAAGCAAGGCGGCGGGAACAAGATCGGCAAACCGGCCCATGGGGCACTCCGGACGGGGAAAGGCGCCACTGTCGCCCGTGCGTCGCCGCGGGGCATGCGCTGGAGGTCATGCTCGCCGCGATTTTTCCGGGCGTACGGCGGCGGTCCGCCGGCAACCGGATGGTCGGATGGTGCGGCCGCGCTCAGGCCATGGCAGCGCGCGCGGCGTCCTGCAGCCACGCCATCGCGCCGCGGTAGGGGCCTGGCCCATGGCTGATCCGCGCGACGCCGAGTTCCGCCAGGCGGGCACGTCCGGGTCCGCCCACGCGCGCCATGATATTGACCGGCAACGGCGAGCGCTCGACCAGGGAGGCGATCAAGGCCTCCGCTGCAAGTCCCGGCACGAACAGCCCGCTGGCGCCAGCGTCCGCGTAGGCACGTGCGCGTTCCAGCGCGACGTCCACCAGCGCCGGGGCGTGTGCGTCGGCCGGGTGGTGGAAGAACACGTCCGTGCGGGCGTTGAGGAACCAGGCCACGCCCGCGGCATCGGCGGCCTGGCGTGCCGCGCGCAGGCGTGCAACCTGCCCGGCCGTGTCGCGCAGTACGCCACTGGCGGGATGGCTGTCTTCCAGGTTGCAACCAATGGCGCCCGTGGCGATCGCAGCAGCCATGCTGGCCGCGACCGCGGCGGGTGTTTCGCCGTACCCGCGTTCCAGGTCCACCGATACCGGCACTGCCACCGCATCGACGATCCGCCGCAGGTTGGCGAGTGCCAGGTCGAGCGGCAGCTGCTCGCCGTCGGCGTAGCCGTGCGCGGCGGCAACCGACCAGCTGCCGGTGGCAATGGCCGCTGCACCCGCATCGGCCACCGCACGCGCGCTGCCGGCGTCCCAGGCATTGAACAGCACCAGCGGCTTGCCGGGGACGTGCAGGGAATGGAACAGGCGGGCGTGCTCGTACTGCTTGTTCATGGGACTGTCCGTCGTCTGGGAATGGCCGCGCCGCAGGCGGCGCGGCGTTGCCCGGTAGGCGCCGGCATCGCACCCGCGCCCCACCGGGATGTCCTTTCAGCCCTGCTGCGAGGCGGTTGCCTGCGCGTGCGCTTCCTTCAGGCGCGTAGCGCATTCTTCACAGCAGACCTCCACCGTCTTGCCACCGATACGTACCTGGATGGCGTTGCCGTCCAGTTCGTAGTCGCAGGCTGCACAGGTTCTATCGCTCATGGCCGTTTCTCCGTCGCCCGCAAGCCGGGCAACCGCATTGCACCACGGCCGCGGCGCACGGCGCTGTCAGCAACTTTAGCGACTAGCGGTGCAGGGCGGCCTGGCGGAACTCGCTCGGGGTGCGCCCGTAGGCCTGGTGGAACGCCGCGCTGAAATGGCTGTGGCTGGAGAAGCCGAGGTCGAGTCCGAGCGCGGCAAGGTCCTCGTACTGGCCCAGCAGGTCCAGGGCGCGCGCCAGCCGCAGGCGCAGCTGGTAGCGATACAGCGGCACGCCCTCCACGGCATGGAAACTCTGCGTGAGGTAGACGGCCGAGACGCCGGTTTCGGCGGCCACCTCCGCCAGCGTCCAGCGCCGCGCGAGGTCGCGCGCCAGCACCAGTTTCGCGCGGTCCACCAGGCGCTGGCGGCTCCTGCTGGCGCCGGCCGCATGGGTCGCACGTGGCGCGAGCGCGCGATGCACCAGCGTCAACGCGAGGCTCTCGCCTTCCAGCGGCTCGGCAACCCCTTCATGCAATGCGTGCCGCAGCAGCGCCACCAGCACCTGGGCGCGCGGATCGATGCGCAGGCGCCGCTGGCGGAACCGTAATGGCGCACCCGGCGCCGGCTTGCCGGCGTCCAGCAACGCGGGCGGCGCGATCTCGCGCAGCAGCCCCTCGTCGACAGTGATCGCCAGGCTGGCATCGCCTCCTGGGTTGGGATGGCTCACCTGGTAGTCCTCTCCTGCCTGGAAGAACAGCACCTGGCTGGCGTCGGCCACCGCGTCCTCGTCGCCGACGTGGCGCACGTAGCTGCCGCGATAGGGAAAGACCAGGTGCGTATGCTCGCTGCGCTCCATGGCGCCACGATGGCGGCAGGCACCCGCGCAAAGCACGTCGCGCACCTCGATCAGCGGCGTGGCGAGCAGGCGGTGCACGGTGAAATCGGGCATGGATGCGGGGGCTCCTGCAGCGCGCGGGACGTTCAGTCGCGCTTCGCGCCGGCAATCTCGCGCAGTGCGCGTTCGAACACCTCGACCGGCTGGCCGCCGGAGATCAGGTGCCGCCGCTCGATGATGATGGCTGGCACCGCCTGGATGCCGTGGCGCTGGAAGAAGGCCTCGTCCGCCCGGACTTCTTCGGCATAGGCGTTGGTGGCCAGCACGTCGCGGGCCGGGTCCCGCGGCAGCCCGCTCGTGGCCGCGATGTCTGCCAGCGTGTCGTGGTCGGCGATGTTGCGGCCGTCGGTGAAGTAGGCACGCAGCAGGGCGTGCTTGAGGTCGCGCTGCCGGCCTTCCAGGCCGGCCCAGTGCAGCAGCCGGTGCGCATCGAAGGTATTCCAGATGCGCCGGCGCCGCGCCATGTCGAAGGTGAAGCCCAGTGCGGCGCCGCGCGCGCGGATCGCCTCCTGGTTGGCGGCAACCTGCGCGGGCGGCATGCCGTACTTCGCCTGCAGGTGTTCCATCGCGTCCTCGCCTACCGGGCCGAGCTGCGGATTGAGTTCGAACGGCTGGATGTGGACGGTCGCCTGGAGGACGTCGCGCGTGCGTTCCAGTGCCTGCTCCAGCGAGGCGAGCCCGATCGCGCACCAGGGGCAGACGACGTCGGAAACGAAGTCGATGCGCAGCGTCGTGGGCCCGGGAGGCGGCTCGTCCATGCAGCCAGCGTAGCGCCATTGGCCGCGCATGGGCAGTGCGTCGTGGGCCGCGCCACGGCGGCGGCCCCGGGCGCCTTCCGGGCCGCCCGTCGCAGCCGCCTGGGTGGCGCGGTTTGCCCGCCGCCGGGATTTGCCTATGCTTGCCCACCACGTGCGGCTCGCACGGACTCCGGAAAGCCCCATGCAGCGCACCCTGTTCGTCCTCGCCCTGGTCAGCGCCCTCACCGCCTGCCAGAAGGCTGAAATCCAGCCGTCTCCCGCTGCGGCGCCCGCGGCCGCCGTCGATTCGCCTGCCCCGGCCAAGCCGGCCGACACCGCGTTTGCCGACCTGTCGGCGCGCGCGCTGGCAGGGTGGCTGAAGCTTTCGCCGGTGAGCGCCACGCAGATCGGCGAACACCGTTACGACAGCGAGATCGATGACCTCAGCGCGAAAGGTCGCCAGCAATCGCTCGACTTCAGCCGCACGATGCTGGCCGAGCTCGACCGTATCGATGCCAGCCGGCTCTCGCGCGAGAACCAGGTGGATGCCGCGATCCTGCGCAACCAGCTCCAGTACGACATCTGGCGCAGCGAGGCCCTGCAGTCCTGGGCCACCGACCCGCAGGTCTACAACGAACTGGCCGGTGGGGCGATCTACGGCCTGATGGCGCGCGAGTTCGCGCCGCTGCCCGAGCGCCTGCGTTCGGCCACCGCGCGGATGGAGAAGATTCCCGCCCTGTTTGCCCAGGCGCGCGAGAACCTCGATCCGGCGCGCGTACCGCTGATCCATGCCGAGACGGTCGCCAAACAGAACAAGGGCGTGCTCGGCATCATCGACATGTTCATCACGCCGCGCCTGGCGGAGCTGCCGGAAGCCGACCAAGGACGCGCCCGCCAGGCCATCGACGGCCTGCAGAAGGCGGTTGCCGAACAGCAGCAGTGGCTCGATGCGACCCTGGTGCCCAACGCCAAGGGCGACTTCCGCCTCGGGCAGGAACGCTATGACCGCAAGCTCCAGTTCGCGCTGGTCTCCTCGCTTTCGCGCGGCGAGATCCGCCAGCGTGCCGAAGCCGAACTCACCCGCGTGCGCGGCGAGATGTACGCCATTGCCCGGGGCGTACTGGCCGGCAAGCCGGGCGCCCCGCCCCTCCCGGCATCGCCGGATGACGGCCAGCAGCAGAAGGCCATCGAAGCGGCGCTGGAACTCGCCTACGCCGACAAGCCGGCGCGCGACCAGGTGGTCGCGTCAGCCGAAGCAGCGCTCGCTTCGGCCACCGATTTCGTGCGGGAGAAAAACCTCGTCACCCTGCCCGACGCGCCGGTCAAGATCATCCTGATGCCGGAGTTCCAGCGCGGCGTCGCGGTCGCCTATTGCGATTCGCCCGGCCCGCTGGACAAGGGCCTCGACACGTTCTTTGCCGTGTCGCCGATCCCGGACGACTGGACCGCTGCCCAGGTCGATTCCTTCCTGCGCGAATACAACACGCGCATGATCCACCTCCTCAGCATCCACGAAGGCACCCCCGGCCATTACCTGGAAGGCTGGCATTCGGCGCGGTTCCCCTCCACCCTGCGCGCGGTGCTGCGCTCGGGCGTGTTCGCCGAAGGCTGGGCGGTCTACACCGAGGACATGATGGCCGATGCCGGCTACCTCGGGAACGATCCGCTGTTCCGCCTGGTGCAGCTCAAGTTCTACCTGCGCACCATCGCCAATGCGATCCTTGACCAGGGCGTGCACGTCGATCACTGGACGCGCGAGCAGGCAATGGACCTGATGGTGCGCCGGACCTTCCAGCAGGAGCGGGAGGCGGCCGGCAAATGGGTGCGCGTGCAGCTGACCTCGGCGCAGCTGCCAACCTACTTCGTCGGCGTGCAGGAGCATTTCGACACGCGCAAGGCGGTCGAGGCGAAGCTTGGCGACGCCTTCGGCCTCAAGGCCTACCACGACCGCGTCCTGTCCTACGGTGCGCCGCCCGTCCGCTTCGCGCGCGAACTGATGCTGGACCAGCCAATCGAGTGATCCGACGGGTCGCCGCGCCGCTACGGCAGCCCCGGAGCACGGCTCCGGGTGACTCCGCCCGGCAGGCGGCGACCTCGTGCAGGCGCGGCAAGCGCCACCGCGAATCGGCGGGGGGACGCGTCCAGCCGAAGGTCTGGCGGAGCGCCAGTCAGGGCGATACGCCGTTCTCGTGCACGCCGAGTTTCAGGAAGGTGTCGGTCGCGTCCGCGACGATGTCGTCGAGGATTCGGTGGATCGCCAGCGAATCGGACAACCGCGTTTGTGCGTCGTCCTCGGGGCTTGCGACGGCAAACGCGTGCATCTCGGCGATGAACACCGCGCGCAGCAACGACACCTCCCGCAGTACGGCGCGCAGGTCGTATTTCTGCACCCAGCGCACGATCGCATGGCGGGCCGTGGCTTCCTGCACGCGCTCCATCGCCTCGTCGTTCCGCCGCTGTCGCAACGCGTCCATGGTTGCGTCGAAGATCTTCGGCACGTGGTCGACCAGTTCGAGCCGCGTGAGCGCTTCGGTGGGGATGGAGCCGCTTTTTCGCGCCGCAGCCATCCACTGGACGATCAGGACATCCTTGCGCAGGGCGAGGTGATCGGCGAGGTTGGCCGGCGCAATCGGCCGCTGATTGCGTGGGGTGTCGATCGACATGCTGCGTACCTTGCACCGGAAGCCGCGGGCGCACCTCACCGCGGCGCCAGTCTATCCGACCTTGCCCCGCCGCGGTGCCTGCGATCATCGACCCGGGGCAGCCGGCACCCCCGGGCATCCGGGCGGTCTCAGCCGGACGGCCCGGCGGCCGGCTGGAAGGCGTCGGAGAAGCACGCCTGCCCGGAAAGGCCATGGGCCAGGAAATCCGGCACGGCGCTGGTCACCATCTGCACCGAGCCACACACGTAGAGTTCGTGTCCGGCGAGGTCTGGAAAGTCCTCCAGCAGGGCGCGATGGACCGGACCGGTGCGGCCGGTCCAGGACCCGTCCATCGCGGCGTCCGACAGCACGGGCACGAAGCGGAAGCCGGCATGCTCGCGTTGCCATCGCTCCGCCTCCGCGCGCGCATACAGGTCGGCGGTTCCACGCGCTCCCCAGTACAGCCACATCGGACGATCGATGCCGCGCGCAAACGCGTCCTCGACGATGCTGCGGATCGGCGCGAACCCGGTGGCGCCCGCCACGAACAGGACCGGCCGCTCTCCCGGCCTCAGGGTGAAACGGCCGTGTGGTCCCTCGATGCGCAGGACGTCGCCCTGCTTCAGGCCGCCATCGAACACGCGCGGGGTGAACAGGCCGCCCTCCACGCGCCGCACGTGGAGCTCTATCGGCGTTTCCTGCTGGGGTGGATTGGCAAACGAGAAGGCGCGCCGCTGGCCGTTTTCCAGCACGATGTTGAGGTACTGACCCGCCGCGAACGGCAGGCGTGCGCCGTCAGGCAGGGACAGCAGTACCTGCATCACGTCCGGTGCCAGCCGCGTGAGCCGCTCGACGCGTGCGTCAAGGCTGTGCACTGCAGGTACGTCGAGCGGAACGAGCGAGGGTACGTCCACCTCGATGGCGACATCTTCCAGCGCCGTGGCGCAGCACATCAGCGCCTCGCCGCGCGCGTGCATGGAGGCGCCGAGCGCTCCCGGCTGGAAGTGCCCCGGATCCACGCGGCCATGCAGGACGCGGCACACGCACACGCCGCAGGCACCGTTGCGGCACTCGTAGGGCAGCGCGAGGCCGGCGCGCAGTCCCGCCTCGAGCAGCGTTTCGCCGGGACGCGCAGCCACCCGGTGCGCGCCCGGATACAGCTCGACCTGCCAGCCGGCGCTGCTGCTTCGCCGCGGCGGCAGCCACGGCAGCGCGACCAGCAGCAGCATGGCGAGGATGAGCAGCAGCCAGACCTGGCCAGCGCTCCAGCGGTCGAACAGCGGAAAGAGCGGCAGGTAGAACCAGTCGATGCCGACCTGGGCGACTTCGGTGGCGAGGTCGGCCACCCCGCCCTGGCTGAGGGCCGGCTTCAGCCATGCCAGCACGACCAGGGTAGCGACGAGCGCGAGTGCGACCGGCCGCGGCGGCTGGGTACTCGCCTTGGGCACGCGCTGGATGTGCACCCACATCAGGAGCAGGGTCAGCAGCGGCGCGCCGATGTGGACGAAGGACAGCAGCGAGAAGAAGCGGTCGTCCACGCTCTCGGGATAGATGAAGTTGCGGCTCAGCGTGCCGCCGAAACCCGGCAGCCGGTCCAGCCATTCGAAGCTGCCGACGATGGTGAACTGGGCCAGGCGATCCCACGGCAGCATGTAGCCGTTGATGCCGCTGACGTACACGAACCCGATCAGGCCGACCCCGGTCACCCACGCGAACCAGCGGAAGCCGCGCAGGCGGTCGAAGGCGAAGTGGCGCACGAGGTGCACCGCCATGACCAGCACGATGCCATCGGACGCATAGCGGTGGATGCTGCGCAGGATGCCGCCGAGGTACCACTGCCCGTGCGTGAGCTGCTCGACCGACTGGTAGGCATCGGGCACGCCGGTATCGAAGAAGACGTACAGGTACAAGCCGCTGCCGGCGGCCAGCCAGAACAGGAAGAACAGGATCGCACCCAGGTGGTAGAGCGGGTTGATGCGCTCGCCGAAGGCGGCATTGAAGAGCGCCTCGCCGCGCATGAAAAGCCAGCGCAGCGCGCGTTGCAGCGCCGCGATCATGGACGCGATTCCGGCCGCGCCGCACGCGCGACCACGAGCACGAACACCACGCCGCCCACGATGGCGACCGCGCCACCGAGTCCCATCAGCCCCATGCCCGCGATTTCCGACGGGCTGCGCAGCACCTGCTCGGCCCCGGCCACCTTGCGCTGCACGCCATAGCCACCGGACCAGACCAGGCCCAGGATGTGCAGCAGCTGGCCGCCGCCATAGAGTGCCGGCTGCCAGGTCGCCAGGCGTCCGTGCGGCGCCCGCGCGCCGAGCCGCGGCAGCAGCAGGTAGACCAGGCCCATCAGCGCCAGCGTCACGCCGACGATGCAGCCGTGGTAGTGGGCCGGGATGCGCACGTCGTTGCCGGCGATGAGACCGCCCATCAGGCCACCGGCGGCGAACAGGCACATCGAGGAGACGAGCGCGGCACGCAGCGGCGCGTGCGCCGGCTCGCGCAGGCGTGTGCCGCGCCGCAACGCGAACACCACCGCCAGGCCGACCGGTGCGATCGACACGCCACCGCCCAGCCGCATCGCCCAGGTGTGCAGGTGGCGGTGTTCCACCGAGGCGATGTCGTGCGCGAGGTAGGCATAGGGCGTGACGAACACGCAAGCCAGCGCCAGCGCGAACAGCAGCACCGCCATGCGTGGGCTGAGCGGCAATGGCGCCCCGACCGCGTCCGCCAGCCACATCCAGCCCACCAGCATCAGCAGCGTCCACACGAACTGGAGTGCATGCCCGCCGCCCCAGAACAGGATCTCGTAGTAGCCGGAGCTGTCGAGCGCCCGCGGCACCAGCGCGATCGACCAGGCAAACGCCAGCAGCGCCACCGCACCGGCCACCGCTGCCGCGTGCAGCCCGAAGCGCAAGGCGCCTTCGCCGGAAAATGCCTGCCCCAGCGGGTTCGCCGCCCACAGGCTGCGCAGGACCAGCAAGGCCGCGCCGCCTGCGAACACGACCAGGCCGGCAAGGAACACGGGCCCGTCGAGCACCGGGATGTAATTGGCCATCACGGGCCTGGCGTCGTCGAGGAACGGCGCGAGCGCCATCACCAGCGTGCCGAGGCCACACAGGAGCAAGGCCGCCCAGCCCACGGCGATCGCCCGCGTGCCGGCGCACAGCGTCCACAGGATTCCGGCCACGGCCACGAACCAGACCAGCACCGAAAGATCCACGTGCACCACCAGCGCGACGCGGAAGAAGTCCGCCACGCGCAGCACGCGGTTGAGGCCAGGCGTGCGCGAGAGCACCAGCAGGATCGAGAACAGGCCGGAGGTCGCCAGCGCCAGCATCGCCATCCAGAGCCAGCCGCGCGCGAGACGGCGGCGCGCGCCCTGCGGCACGGCCAGGCCCCAGGCCGCGGCGCCGGCCGGGACGCGCGTGGCGCCGAGCGCGCGGGTGTCGAGTGCGCGATTCATCGCAGCGTGATCTCCCGTTGGCGTGGCGCGAAATCGACCACGAGGATCTGCGCCGGGGCCAGCACCACGCTGGCCTCCTGCACGTAGTCGAAACCGTGCGTGCGCGCGCTGTCGCGCAGACGCACAGCGATGCGATGCGGCCCCGCCGGCACGACCAGGCGCTGGTAGATGGCCGCACTGCCGTCGGAAGAGAGGCCGGAAGGCGGCGCCTCGCGGCGCAACAGCGACTCTCCGTCCATGTCCAGTTCCAGCAGCAGGGGTGCGCGCTCGCGCGGGCAGCGGGCAGCAACGCGCATGTTCGGTGGCAGGCTGGCCAGTTCCCCGGGCGTCCGTTCGACGCACGGCTGCAGGCGCATTCCCTGGTGCACGATGCTCACCTTGACCACCGCATGCCCGGCAGGCAGGTGCCGGTACACCGGCGCGTCCGAAAAGAAGCCCAGCACCGCCGCGAAACCGGCGTACAGGAGGCCCTGGCCGATCCAGCGCGCGGCATCCTGCCGGCGCGTCATGGCGACCCGGGATGCGCTGCGCGGGCGGCGCGATCATCGCGGCGCCGGCCGCGCCATTCGCCCCAGGCGAATGCGACCATTGCCAGCAGGAAAGTCAGTCCGCCCGCGATTTCGAGGTAGAGGGTCCAGTCGCGGCGGTAGTTGCCGGTGAGCGGGTCGTACACCGAGCACAGGATGCGGATGCGGCCCACCAGCGACGACCAGTTGGCAGTGTCGGTCAGGAGTTGGCCGGCGGCCAGCTGGCGCAGCGGCTCGCCGAGCGCGTCCGCGCTGAAGGCATCACCGAGGACCTGGCGGTAGATGCGGCCCCCGGCATCCACCACGCTCACCTGCAGCGTGTGGTCGAAGCCGGCCGCGGTGGGCGCGAAGCTGAAGCCGAAGGCATCGGACAGGGCCGCGACGTCGCCTTCGCGCGGGCTCAGGAACTCCCAGTTGGGGACGTCGATGCGGCGCGTCCTTGCGTAATCGCGCATCGCCTCGGGCGAGTCGTTGGGCAGGTCGAAACCGATGCTGACGACGTGGAACTGGTCGCTAGGGAAGCGATCGCGCATCCCCTCGATCGCACTGCGCAGCGCCAGCGTGCTGTTCGGGCAGATGCGGTGGCAACCGGTATAGAGGAAATTCACCAGCAGCGGTTTGCCGCGAAACGCCGACAACGCGCGCTCGCGACCATCGACCCCGCGCAACACGAAGTCGCCGGGCCGGGTGCCGAGCACCGCGCGACTGCGCGCCAGTGCCGCGTCCGCATCGAGGCCGAACCCCGCCGGCGGTGCCGCCGCGGCGCCAGTTGCCATGCGCGGGTACAGGACGCCCGCCAGCACGGCCGCGCCGAGCATCGCAACGAGCAGCGCGCGCGGAAATCCGCTCCCTCTCGTGATGACGCCGTTGCCGCTCATCCCGCCATCGCGTCCAGGGTGGCCGCCAGCAGCAGCACGCTGAGCTGCACCAGCGAGGCGAAGAAGCACGCTGTCGCGACGCGCCGGTCATCGGGCGTGCGCACCAGCGCCACGGCCCTGGCGACGAACAGGCTGCCTCCCGCAAGGGCGCCGACGCCGTAAACCGGACCCGCGCCACATGCCAGCGGCAGCAGGGACACCAGCAGCAGGGCGAGGGTGGAAGCGAGTACCGCGCGGGCGGCGGCGGCATTGCCGGCGACCACGGGCAGCATGGGAATGCCGGCGGCGCGGTAGTCGTCGCGGCAGGCGATGGCCAGCGCCCAGAAATGCGGCGGCGTCCACAGGAACAGCACCAGCGCCAGCAGCAGCGGCAGCGCCGAAGGCACCGGCGCCACCGCGCAACCTCCGGCAAGGACGGCAAAGCTGCCGGCGAGTCCGCCGACGACGATGTTCCAGCGCGTGCGGCGTTTCAGCCAGACGGTGTAGACGATGGCGTAGAAGAAGGCTCCGAGGAAGACAAACGCCGCACTGGCGGGATTGAGCACCAGACAGGCTGCCGCCACCGCCGCCGCGAGCAGGGCTGCGGCCAGCAGCAGCCACGCGGGCGAGGCCCGCACCGCACCGGTGGCGAAGGCGCGCTGGCGCGTGCGCGCCATCAGACGATCCGAGCCGCGCTCGTGGTACTGGTTGAACGCCCCGGCACTGGCCGACGCCACCAGCACCGAGAGCGCCAGCACGAGGTAGCGGGCAGGCCCCAGCGCCGGCCCAGGCGTGATGGCGGCTCCCACCAGCGCCGTCAGCATGATCAGCATGCCGATGCGCAGCTTGAACAGGCCGAGCACAGTGCGTGCCATGGCCCAGGCGGACGGCGCCGCGCGCCGGGTGGGCATGGCGGACTGCAGCGGGCGACTCATGGCAGCCTCCCGCCTCAGCTCAGCAGCCAGAGGGTGGACAGGTATTTCCAGTTGACGAAGTAATAGAGGGCGAATGCCACCAGGAACACCATCGCCAGCGCGAACGTCCCCGGCGCCGCAAACCCCATCGAACCGTAGGCCTGCACCGGTGCCGCCGGCGAGGTAGGCGGGATCGGCGTCGGCACGGCTTCACGCGCGCCGCTGTCCAGGCGCTTGCCCCACAGCAGCGAACCGACCGTGATGTAGATGTAGAAGGCGCCGCCGAGGATCGCGCATAGTCCGGCAATGCCCACCAGTCCCATCATCAGATACGCGGCGCCCGGCCACTCGTAGGCCAGTGCCACGCCGTTGAATTCCATGTCCCAGTGCCGGCGCGGCACGCCGAGCGTGCCGGCCCCCATCATCAGCAGGCAGAAGAAGTACATCGACAGGCCGAACAGGTACGGCTGGATGCGCGCGAGGCCCGGGTTGATCATCTGGCGCCGGAACAGCGTCGGAATGAGGTAGTAGGTCAGCGCCATGAACGACAGCGTCGTGCCGATCACGACCGTGGCATGGAAGTGCCCGGGAACGTAGATCGTGTTGTGGATGATCATGTTGAGCTGTTCGGTGCCCATCATCACGCCGGAAATGCCGCCGAGGAATCCGAAGCCGATGAGCGAGATGAAGACGCCGGAAAACACCGGGTTGCCCCACGGCGCCTTGCGCAACCATTCGAACAGCCCGCGCGTGTAGCCCTTCTGCCGCTGCGCCACTTCCATAGCGCCCGGGATGGTCAGGCCATGGATCATCGAGGCCAGCACGGCGAAGTACATGAAGTAGCTCGTGTTGACGACCTTCCACTCGGTGCTCATGCCGGGATCGGCCAGGAGGTGGTGGGCGCTGGCCAGCTGCAGGAAGAAGATGTAGAGCAGGAACGCGCCACGGCTGACCCGCTCGGACATCGGGCGGGCGCCGAACACCACCGCCGCCACCAGGTACCAGATCGAGATGTGCGCGGCCACGTTGATCTGCTGCGAGGAATGCCCGAAGGCCCACCAGACCGTGCGGTAGATCAGGGGATCCACCGCCTCGATCACGTGCAGGGACAAGAGCCAGGTCGGGATCAGGATCGCCGCTCCCGAGGCGATGGTGAACACCGCGATGATCGCCGCGGTGATCGCGCCGAAGGTCACCAGCGGAACCGAGCCGGTGTAGGTGCGATCGGCGCGGGCGATCACCAGCGTGCCGAAGAAGATGAAGATCGCGACCAGCGCGCCCACGGCGAAGAGGATCAGCCCGAGATAGAACGAGGGCGCCGCCATCATCGGCACGTAGGAGGTCATCATCACGCTCGACCCGCCCTGGTACACCGCGATGTTGTTGACGGTGGCGCCGATCAGCATCAGCGCGAACGCGAGCCACGCCAGCCTCGGCGTGGCCAGCCGGCAGCGCAGCAGCGTGGACGAGCAGAAGTAGAGGACGGCGATCTCGAAGAAGATGATCCAGAACACCAGCATGTCCAGGCCGTGCGCGGTGAGCACCTGGTAGAAGGTGTGCGCTTCCAGCCAGTGCACGGCCGGCCAGCGCGTCAACACGATGCCGATGGCGAGCAGGCCGCCGATGAGCAGGAACACCACGGCGGCGACCGCATTGGCGAGGATGAGCCGCTCGGCATGCTTCTCGAACTGCAGGCCCGAGCGCGGGCAGGTGCGGTACACGGTGGCGCCACGGGGCGCCGTGACTGCAAGCGTGGTCATGGCCGGCTCCCTTTACTTGACGTAGATGCGGCCGACCATCATGTGATGGCCCATGCCGCAGAACTCGTTGCACACGATCGCCAGCTCGCCGCGCTCGTTCGGAGTGACGGTGACCACGTGTTCGTAGCCGGGAACGATCTGGATGTTGATGTTGATCGGCTGCAGCGAGAAGCCGTGGTTGTAGTCCATCGAGGACAGGTGCAGGCGGTAGGTGGCGTCCTTCTGCAGCTCCAGGATCGGCCAGAAGCTCCACAGCCGCGCCACGAGGTAGATGTCGCTGCCGGCCGGCGGGGCCACCACCGGCGTCTGCATGTCGGTTTCCGTGCGCACCGTCCACTGCGCCACCATCGCCTCGGCCTTCGCGCTGTAGGCCGCGGGGGTGGTCTTGTAGGTCTCGGTGGACAGGTTCTGGCGGCCCTCGACGTGCCAGTAGACCATCATGAAGAACAGCACCATGCACCACAGGAATGCGATGGTGATCCAGGTCCCCTCGACGCGGTCGAGCGGGTGCTTCCACCACAGTCGTTCTGCGGGCGGCAGGATGGCGCTCATGGATCATTCCCCTTCTTCGCCCGCGGCGCGGGCAGTGGTCACTTCGCCAGCGGAATCGTCAGGATGTCGATGACGCCCCACAGGATGTAAATCACCGTGGGCATCAGCACGCCCACGAACAGGAGCAGGAAAGGATTGTCCAGCAGCCGCTGGATTGCCGGCACCGGTTCGTTGTCTTCGTGCAGGTTGCTCATCGCTTTCCCCTTGCGTTGCAACGGCGCGACTTTTGGGCCAAACGGGTGTCCGCCGCCTTGACCTGCGTCAATCCGGGCACCACCGGAATCCTTCCGCCGCGGCCGGCGCGGTCGCGGCCGGATCTGCGCCGGAAAGCGCAGCAGGGGATGCGGCGCGACGGAGCCATGGGCCCGCCCTGCCCTGCTGTCGATCCGGCGCGGCCCTGTTCGTCGCTTGGTGGCCATCCCCGGCGAAAGAGGAGTCGCACCATGAAGATCGTGGTCGAGACATTGGCCGCCACCGACCTCCTGACGGCCTGGTCGGCCTACAGCAATCCGGATGACATCGTCCGCTGGAATGCGGCGTCCCCCGACTGGCACTCGCCTACGAGCGAAGTGGACCTGCGCGAGGGCGGCAGCTTCCGCACCCGGATGGAAGCGAAGGACGGCAGCGCGGGCTTCGATTTCGAGGGCACCTATACCCGCGTAGTGCCGCACGAACTGATCGAGTACCGCATGGCGGACGGTCGCGAGGTGGCGGTGCACTTCGCACCCGACGCCGGCGGCGTGCGCGTCCGGGTCGTGTTCGACGCCGAAACGGCGAACCCGGCCGCGATGCAGCGCCAGGGCTGGCAGGCGATCCTCGACAACTACGCCCGCCACTGCGCGGCCCTGCGCGACACCTGACCCGTAAGCCGCACGGGCGTACAGTCGTGCAATGGCCATCCCGGTTCCGCCACCCACGCCGCTTCGTTCGGTGCTGCTCGGACGGGCGGTGCCCTACACGCGTCCGGGCACCCGCAGCGGCATCGACAAGAAGCCGCTCGAGGGCCCGGTGCGCGTGACCCCCAACGGGCTTGCAGGCGACGAGCAGGGCGACCCGCGCGTGCACGGCGGGCCCGACAAGGCCGTGCACCAGTACGCCTGGGAGCACTACGCGGCCTGGCGCAGGGAACTGCCGGGGCGCAGCGCACTGGAGCAGCCGGGAGCCTTCGGCGAGAACCTTTCCACCCTTGGCTGGACCGAGCGCAACATCTGCCTCGGCGACGTGGTGACGGTCGGAAGCACGCTGCTCGAGGTCTCGCAGGCACGCCAGCCCTGCTGGAAACTCAACGACCGCTTCGCCGAACCCGCGATGGCGCGCCAGGTGCAGTCGACCGGTCGCACCGGCTGGTATTACCGCGTGCTGTCGGAGGGCGAACTGCGTCGCGGCGATCGCATGGCGATCGTCGAACGGCCCTGGCCGGACTGGCCGCTCAGCCGCCTGCTCGGCGTGCTGTTCGACCGCGTGCTCGATCCCGTCCTGCTCGAAGCGGCTGCCGCGTTGCCGCTGCCGCCTTCCTGGCTGAAGCTCCTGCGCCGCCGCATCGAAACCGCGGCGGTGGAACACTGGGGCAAGCGGCTCGATGGGCCGCCGGTGGATGGCGCCGCACCGTGACGTCGGTCATCTCGATCCAGTCGCAGGTCTGCGTCGGCGCGGTGGGCAACACGGTGGCGCGCTATGCGTTCGCGCGCGCCGGCATCGGCGTGGTCGAGGTTCCCACCGTGATCCTCTCCAACCTTCCGCACCTCGACACGGTGCACGGTGGTCCGCTGCCGCTACCGCACCTGCGCGGCCTGCTGCAGGGGCTGGAGGAACGCGGCGCGCCAGGGCAGGCGTCGGCGATCGTGCTCGGCTACCTCGGCACTGCGGAAGTGGCCGAGGCGTGCCTGGCGTGGGTAGCCGGGCTGCGCAAGCGTCCGCTGGTGGTGGTGGATCCGGTAATGGGCGACCGCGATGTCGGCCTGTACGTGGACGCGGCGATCCCCGCGCTCTATGCCCACTGGCTGCCGAGGCTCGCCGACGTGGCGACGCCGAACGCGTGGGAAGCGGGGGAACTCGCCCGCGTTGGCCTGGCGCCAGGCAACATGGCACGCATCGCCAGCGTGGTGACCAGCGCCGTACTGGACGACGCCCGCATCGAACTGGAGCTGTGGCAGGCAGGCCACGCGGAGCCCGGCCGCCATGCCCATCCGCGCTGCGCACTGGAACCGAAGGGAACCGGCGACCTCTTTGCCGCGACGCTGGCGGCGGCACTGGTGGCGGGGCAGCCACTCGAGGATGCCGTGCGCCATGCCGCCGCCCGCACCCAGGCCGTCGTCGAGGCGGTCGCCGCGCGCGGTGGGACGTTCCTCGGGGCGCGCGACATCCTGCAGTGAGGCTTGCCGTGCGGAAGGATCGTGGGTCGTTCGATGCGGCCGCTCAGGCCGGCGTCGCACCATCCGTCCGGCCGCCCTCGCCGGCCGCGGCGCTGCGGAACAACGCCGCCGACAGCAGCCAGGCGGCCGCGAAGAACACCGACAGGAGGAAGGTCCCGCCGCGGACGGCCAGCGTGAGCGCGGCCATTGCGCCCTGCGCCACCGCCATGGCGAGCATCGCGCGCGCCATGCCGGCCGCGCGGAACCGGGCCAGCGAGGCGCCGGCCAGGCCCACGAGCAGCACGCCGAAGAACAGCCCGTTCAGCGGATCGTGTTCGTTGCCGATGATGCCGACGGCAAGGTTGATCCACGTCATCAGGAACGCACCCACCACCGCCACCGCGACGGCACCGCGGTAGGCGCGATTGCCGTTGAAGCGGGTGGCAAGATCCCACAGGCCGCACGCGGAGGCCAGCATCGCGCCCATCACGAGGAAGTCGCCCGCGTTCCAGTCGACCTCGCGGGTGAAGCGCATCGCGATGGCGGGAGCCAGCAGCAGGCACGCCGCGCCGCCCCAGACAAACCGGCGCTGCGTTCCTCTTTCCAATGGCTTTCGCGGGAATGCCTGCATGGCGTGGCCCACCGTGTGCACTGAAGGGAGTTGCAGCGGCGCTGCGCGGACTGTGCACGCGCGCCGCGCCGGATGCAATCGGCGCTCGGGTACCATTCCATCGATCCGCCGCATGCCGATGCAAGACCGCCGGCCCGCGCCACGAGGAGTGTCCTGCATGAAATCCGTCGCCATCACCCTGCTGCTGCTCGTTGCCGGTACCGCCAGCGCCGTCGCCAATGCGGCCGCGCCGGACTGCCCGGAAGGCGCGTCCTACGACAAGGCGCGCGCCGTCGTCGCCGACCTGCAGCGCATCGTCGCGCCGGGCGGCATCCAGGAAACCTTCAAGGCGCATGTCGGCGGCATCGACCAGTGGGTTTCGGTGCGCGGGCAGGACCGGGCCAATCCGCTCATCCTGTTCGTGCATGGCGGTCCGGCCTCGCCCCTGATGCCTGCCATGTGGGAGTTCCAGCGGCCCATCGAGGAGTACTTCACGGTCGCCACCTACGACCAGCGCGGTGCCGGCCGCACCTGGCTCGCCAACGATCCGGACGCGGTGGCCGACACCCTGCACATCGCGCGCTACGTCGACGATGCCATCGCGATGGCCGAGCTCCTGCGCAATCGCTACGACCAGCGCAAGCTCGTCCTGATGGGGCACAGCTGGGGCACGATCATCGCCATGAAGGCCGCGCTGAAGCGTCCGGACCTGTTCCATGCCTACGTCGGCATCGGCCAGGTGATCAACACCCGCGACAACGAACGCATCAGCTTCCAGTACGGGCTCGACCAGGCGCGCGAACACGGCAATCGCGAGGCGGTTGGCGAACTCGAGTCCATTGCACCCTACCCTGGCGACGAGCCCATCACGCGGGAGCGCATCATCATCGCGCGCAGGTGGCCGCAGTTCTACGGCGGCCTGAGTGCGTTCCGCGATGGCGCCGCCAGGTACTACTTCGATGCCGCGCTGCTGTCGCCCGCCTATGACTGCGAGGCGATGCGGGCAATCGACGAGGGCAACGCCTTCACCCTCGGCCGCGTCCTGCCCGAGTTCCTGCAGGTCGACTTCAAGCACGTCACGGATTTCCCCATCCCGGTGCTGATGTTCATGGGTCGGCACGACTACACCACCCCCTCCGCGCCGACTGCCCAGTGGCTGGCGAAGGTGCGTGCGCCGTATGCGAAGGGCATCTGGTTCGAGCGCTCCGCGCACATGATCCCGTGGGAAGAACCGGGAAAGATGCTCGTGAGCCTGCTGGAGTACGTGCGGCCGCTGGCCACCGGCGGCTGACACGCGCAGGGCGCCGGCGCTACCCGCCCTTGCACCGTGCGCAACCGGTGCCTTCCCGGAGCGGCCGGCGTGGCGGCGAACCTCGCCGGGTGTCGGGGATGCCAGCGCGTCGGGACCGCGTGCGTCAGGTGGATTCTGGCAGCAGCATGGAGGGCGCGATGCCGAACATGCGGCGGCAGGTCCGGCTGAGGTGGGCGGAGTCGGCGAAACCGGCCTCCTGCGCGGCGTCCGTCCAGGAGGATCCCGCCATTCCGCGCGTGACGGCGAAACCCACGCGTGCCCACAGGAGGTAGGCGCGGAAGGAAATACCGGTCTGCGCCACGAAGAGGTGGCGGAAACGGCTGGGTGAAAGGTGCGCGATCGCGGCTGCCGTTGCCAGGTCGATGGGCACGGCAGGGGCGTTGCGGATGCGATCGAGCACGGCAAGGATGCGTGCATCCACCACCGCCTGTCCGTGGGCGTCCCCACCGGCCAGCTGGCTGACTACGCGCTGCGCGGCATCGACCAGGGCCGCGTCGGTATCGCGGGACTGGAATGCCTCGTGCAGCGCGATGGTGCACGCGCCCAGAGCGGGATCATCAAGGAGGCTCAGGTCGCGATCACCGAAGCGCGCGAGCAGCGCGCGGCCGGCCTGGGTCTCCGGCTCGACGAACACCATCGCCACCGCATGTCCGCAGCCGTCGAACAGGTGCGGCCGATCGGGCATGACGATGGCGGCACATGCCTCGAGCCAGTCCCGCTCGCCCGCGGAGCGGATGCGGAACGGTCGCGTACCCAGCGTCACCTGCATGGCGTGGTGGCGGTGCGCCAGCGCCTCGCCGGTCTCCCGCCCGACCCACGCGCTGCCACCCTTCCACATCACCACACGGCCGACGCCGAGCACACTGCGCGTCGAACGATCGCGCGAAGCGATCATGACCGGCGACCCCGGGCATTCCGCTGCTGGCATGCGTCGAAGTCAGCCGTTCCGTTCAAGCGATGCCCCGCGATGCTCGCGAGAATGGCGCCACGGATCAAGGTCCGTACCCCCAACTACCGAGGAATCCCCATGAACGCCCAGACCCACGCCGTTCCCTGCACCTGCGCCCAGTGCGCGATCCCCTGCCACTGCGGCTGCCAGGCCACCCCGGCGAGTACGCCGGCCTGCGCCTGCGGCTGCCGCACCGCGGCCCCTTGCCACTGCCACTCCCGCTGACCGGCGAAGGTGCCGGAGACCCCTCCACCGAGGCGGATCCCCGTCCCCGGCACCCACCCCCTCACCCGCGCCCAGGAGACCAAAATGGTGCTAGGGACAATTTCCGATGGCGGAAAATGGTGCCAGGGACAATTTTCGACCCGGTGCGCCGTGGACAGGAGCCCGCATGGTGCCAGGGACCATAGGCGCCGGAGTCCGGGTGCACCTCCGCAAAAGCGGCTTCGCAACCGTATTGCGATGACCAGCCGCGATCCCCGCTACGGGCATTGGGCGGGCTGGACGTCCGTAAAGTAAACACCGCGCTCCTGGGACGCGCGCCTGGCCATGCGTGCGCCCCATCGCTGATCACGACAACCATGCGCTACGACCTCATCATCCTCGACCTCGACGGCACCCTCGCCGACTCGTTCCCGTTCTTCGCCAGCGTGCACAACCAGCTGGCGGCGCGATACGGGTTCCGCCGCATCGATGCCGCGGAGATCGCGATGCTGAGGGGCTGCTCCGCGCGCGACGTCATGCGCCACGTCGGCCTGCCCCGCTGGAAGCTTCCCGCCGTCGCCCGTCGTTTCGTGCATCTCATGCGTGCGGCCGAGGTACCCCTCTTCGACGGCATCGGCGAAGCGCTTCACCAGCTGCATCGACGCGGTGTTGCCCTGGCGCTGGTGTCTTCCAACGCCGCCGGCAATTGCCGCCGCATACTCGGTGACGAGCACTGGCGGCGGCTGGTGCATGTCGAATGCGGCGCGTCCATCTTCGGCAAGCGACGCCGCATCCAGCGGGTGCTGAAAGCGACCCGCACCCCGCGGGAGCGTGCGCTCTACGTCGGCGACCAGATCACCGACGCCGAGGCGGCACACGCGGCCGGCGTTGGCTTCTGCGCGGTCGCCTGGGGATATGCGACGGCCGAGTCGATGCGGGCGGCGAATCCGCGGCACCTCCTCGAGGAACCATACGAACTGGCGGCCATTTGCGACGGCGGATGAAGCCGGCGACCGAACTGCCTCGGTCCAACAGGTTCATGGCCCGGGGATACCCGGCCGTGTCGCCGCGATCGCGCGTGCGCAGCGTCAGACTGTGCCCCGGTCGTCGTGCCTGCAATTCTTGACGAACCGCGAAGCCGCGACACCGGTTCCGGCGAGCGCGAGGGCCTGGCTGCACTGGCTGTCGTCAGATGACGCGGGTGGCGCCATCAGGGCCGCGAGGTCCTTCGCCGGGACGCCGCTCGAGCACTTCCGGGGCCGGCAGCCCGGGCGGCGCACCCCTCAGTCGCGCCGGAAATTGTCCCTGGCACCATTTTTCGACGGCGCGGAACACAGGGGTTGCCATGAATTAGGTTTGCGTGGCAAACTAGTTGGCACGTTATCCGGAGATTCTACATGCTTGCCCCTGCCGATCTCGACCGCCTGCGAGGCCTGACCGAGCGTTACGCGCGCTACTCCCGAGGCGCCGGCGGGCTCGGATTGGTGGTGGGCGGCGTGCTGCTGCTCTGCGCGTTCCTGCTCGGCGCCTTTTTGCCGCTTGGCCGGGTGCTGCAGGTGGCGCTCGTCTCACTGCCGGTCGTGTGGCTGCTGACGCGGGAGCTGTTGCGGCGGTTCTACTACCAGCGCGACGGTCGCGCGCTGCAGCAGGTTCCTCCCGCGCTGAAGCGCCAACGGCGCTGGATGACCTTTTTCCTCTTCACCATCTCGGCCCTCGTCATCGGTGGCGTGCTGTTCGCGAACGGGGGCGACCTGCCCCGCAGCGGCATGCTGGTCTACCTGGTACTCGTGGGTGCGCTGCCATTCGTCGCCCTGCGCTGGTTCTGGTCGCTAGGGGATTTCCTCGTCGGCGTGCTGCTGTTCTGCCAGGCGGCCGTGGTCGCTGCCGGCGGGGCGTACGGTGGATGGTGGCTCGTGTACGCCGCCGGCTGCGCCACCCTTGCGATGGTTGCGGGACTGCGCGAACACCGGGAGTTCCTCGCGATCCGCGCGGCGTTGCGGGAGACGGTGGCGCAATGAACGGCCCCGCTCAGGCCGTGCTGGACGGCGTGCTGTCGGTCGACCGACTCGTCCACGAGCCTGCGCGACTGGCGATCCTCACCGTCCTCTCCGGCGCAGAACAGGTCGACTTCGGTTTCCTGGAGACCGTCTGTCGCCTCAGCAAGGGCAACCTCTCGAGCCACCTCTCCCGGCTTGAAGCCGGCGGGATGGTGGCCATCGAAAAGACCTATCGCGGTCGCAAGCCGCTCACGCGGGTGGCCATCACGCCGGTCGGGCGAACCGCCCTCGCGCACTACCGTCGCCAGCTGGCCGCGCTGGTCGGCGGCGCCGGCGCGACCTGAAGGAGATTCCCATGCGTCGCACCCTCGTCCACCTCATCCTAATCGCAACAGCCTGCCTGCTGCCCATGCCAACGCGTGCAGCGGAGGCGACGGCAACGCCCCCACGCGAGGACGTCATGGCAGCCGGCCAGGCGCTCACGCGCGCATTCCTCGACCGCGACCTCGCCCCGGTGCGCGCCCGCTTCGGGCAGGGGATGCGTGATGCCATGGACGCGGCGAAGCTGACGGCCTTTCGCGACAAGGTCGACGAGCAACTGGGGAAGGAGCAGGACGTCCTTTCCGAAGACTTGCAGCACGTGGACGGCCTCGACGCGTATGTGCGCACGTCGCGCTGGAGCAAGCGGCCGACGCCGATCCGCACGCAATGGGTATTCGCACCGGACGGCAAGGTGGCGGCGTTCTCCATCCAACCTGCGCAAAGCGCGCCGGTCGAAGCGGCATCGCCCTATCTCGAGCGCGACACGACCGCGGACCTGCGGTTGCCCTTCCAGGGGCAGTGGTACGTGTTCTGGGGCGGACGAACCCTTGCACAGAACTACCACGCGGCGGACCCTGGCCAGCGATTCGCCTATGACTTCGTCAAGCGCCTCGGCGGCAGCACGCATCGCGGTGACGGCAGCGCGCTCGATCAGTACTACTGCTGGAACCAGCCCATCCTCGCCCCGGCCGCTGGTACCGTGGTGGAAGTGGTCGGCGACCTGTCCGACCAGGCAATCGGCACGGCCAATTCCCTCCAACCGGCCGGCAACCACGTCATGCTCGACCTCGGCCACGACGAGTACGCCCTGCTCGCGCACATGCGACAAGGCAGCATCGTCGTCCAACCCGGGCAGGCGGTAACCAGCGGTCAACTGCTCGGACGCTGCGGAAACAGCGGCAACACCAGCGAGCCCCACCTGCACTTCCACCTGCAGGACAGCCCCCGCTTCGGCAACGGCCTTGGACTGCCCGCCTTCTTCAACGGCTACGTCGCCGACGGTCGCCCCATCGCCCACGGCGAGCCACTCCGCGGCCAGACCATCCACGCCCAGTAAGCCGCGCCCCAGAACGCCACCCCGAAAATGGTGTTAGGGACAATTTCCGCCCACGGACCAAATGGTGTCAGGGACAATTTCGCCCCGCAAACCTCCGCCGGGGCATCCGGAACCGGTGGACACACCCGGCCCTCGCTCGCTCCCGACAAATTGTCCCTGACACCATTTTGATCCGGTGTCGATCCGCGCGGCGCTGGATCGTCGTCGCATGAGGGCCGTGTGGGTGCATGATCGCGCGGCCCTGTGACGGAATAGGCCACTGCCATGCCGCTGCCGGGCCCGGGACGTTGTCCCTAGAATGTCAGGCGGTCCGGCTCCCGACAGCAGGCCCTCGCCCCACACCCTCCCCTGGGACCACGCCGTGAAAGAGGAAGCGCGCATGACGTCCAGCGACACGCTGCCCATCGTTTCGATCCGCAACGTGAGCAAAACGTATGCATCGGGATTCCACGCGCTGAAGGATGTCAGCCTGGACATCCGGCGTGGCGAGATCTTCGCCCTGCTGGGTCCGAACGGCGCCGGCAAGACCACGCTCATCAACATCGTCTGCGGCATCGTCACCGCCACCGCCGGCACCGTGATCGCGGACGGGCACGACATCGTCCGCGACGCGCGTGCCGCGCGCATGGCGATCGGACTGGTGCCGCAGGAACTGTCCACCGATGCCTTCGAGACCGTATGGGCGACGGTGCGCTTCAGCCGCGGCCTCTTCGGCCGGCCACCCGATCCCGCGCACCTCGAACGGGTCCTGCGCGCCCTGTCGCTCTGGGACAAGCGCAACAACAAGATCATGACGCTGTCCGGCGGCATGAAGCGTCGCGTGCTGATCGCAAAGGCGCTCTCGCATGAACCGGCGATCCTGTTCCTGGACGAGCCGACGGCCGGGGTCGATGTAGAGCTCCGCCGCGACATGTGGCAGCTGGTGCGCGAGCTGCGCGACCGCGGCGTCACCATCATCCTGACCACGCACTACATCGAGGAAGCGGAGGAGATGGCCGATCGCATCGGCGTGATCAACAAGGGCGGCCTCGTGGTGGTGGAGGACAAGCACGTCCTGATGCGAAAGCTCGGCAGGAAGCAGCTTACCCTCCAGCTGCAGGCGCCACTCCAGCGCATTCCGGACGCCCTCGCGGACGAGCCGCTGGAGCTGGTGGACGGGGGACTCACGCTGGTCTACACCTTCGACACCCAGGCCGAGCGCACCGGCATCGCGACGCTGCTTCGCCGGCTCGCCGACCACGGCATCGACTTCAAGGACCTGCATTCGAGCGAAAGTTCGCTGGAGGACATCTTCGTCAGCCTGGTGCACGGGGGGTCGCGCGACGCCAGGGCTGGTGCCGCGCACGACGCCGACGCGGAGGCGCGCCGATGAGCCCGCGCGCGATCAACCTGTACGCCATTGCCGCCATCTACCGCTTCGAGATGGCGCGTACGTTCCGCACCCTGATGCAGAGCATCGCCTCACCGGTGCTGTCGACATCGCTCTACTTCGTGGTGTTCGGCGCAGCGATCGGATCGCGCATGGGCGAGATCGATGGGGTCGGCTACGGCGCCTTCATCATCCCGGGCCTGCTGATGCTGTCACTACTCAACGAGAGCATCTCCAACGCCTCGTTCGGCATCTACATGCCGAAATGGGCGGGCACGATCTACGAGCTGCTGTCCGCGCCGGTATCGCCGTTCGAGGTCGTGGTCGGCTACGTCGGTGCGGCGGCTACGAAGTCGGTGCTGCTCGGCATCCTCATACTGGTGACGGCGCGACTCTTCGTTCCCTACCACATCGCGCATCCGCTCTGGATGCTGTGCTTCCTGCTGCTGACGGCGGTGACCTTCAGCCTGTTCGGTTTCATCATCGGCCTCTGGGCCGACGACTTCCAGAAGCTGCAGGTCGTGCCGCTGATGATCGTCACGCCGCTCACCTTCCTCGGCGGCGCGTTCTATTCGATCAACATGCTGCCGCCCCTGTGGCAGAAGATCACGTTGTTCAATCCCGTGGTGTACCTGATCAGCGGCGTGCGCTGGAGCTTCTACGGTACCGCCGACGTCAACGTCGTCGTCAGTGCCGGCATGACGCTCGGCTTCCTCGTGCTGTGCCTCGCTGCCGTGTGGTGGATCTTCCGCACCGGGTACAAGCTCAAGTCCTGACCGCGCCACCCCAAAAAACGGTGCCAGGGACAATTTCGCGGGCAGCTGGCATCACCCAAAATGGTGCCGGGGACAATTTCCCGGTCACCTGCCATCGCTCCAGCGAATCGATGAGTGACCCATCGGCCTGCGCGTCGGGCCTCTTGCTGCCGGGCGCGAGTGCGCTCGACGAGTTGGCGACGTGCCGATTGAACGCAGCTGATTGCCGCGGGTCCGACCGGTCAAAGCGGCAGAACTTCCCCATGGCACCATGTTGACGCCCACGGGGCGGCGAAATTGTCCCCGGCACCATTTTCTCGCACCATTTTCTCACGCCGGCGCGAGGCGCCGCTCCGGCGTGCTGGCCTAGGGCGTGCGTTTCGCGAGGCGGGCGCGCTTCTCGAGCCTCACCTTCTCGAATACGCCGCGCATGCCCTCGAACTCGCTGCGCGGCCGGCAGTCGTTCGTGCACGCGGACTTCCCGGCAGGATGAGCCTCGTTCGGCGGCAGTTCGCTCGCGGGCGAGACCGTGCCATCGAGAAACGTGATCTCCGACTCGTACAGGAGGCGCGAGAGGAAGGCCGGCACGCCGTTCCCGCCCGGCAGCTCGTCTTCGGGCAGCACCCACGCCTCGCCTGCGCCGCGGCGGTCGTCCATGCCGACCGAATACCAGTGGAGGTACGAGCTGTTCGACTGCCCCGCGAGGATCAGCACGGTATTGGTGTCGGGGACATACGTTCCGAGTATCAGCGCTTCCGTATCGCCGTCGAGGTTTCCAGCCGCATAGACAGTGCCGCCATCCTCGAACGGATAGCCGAACAGCATCCAGTCGCCCCCGACCAGGCCACCCGCGTTGAAGCTGCCGAGCCATTCGCCGTACAGCAGGTCGGTTGCGGTCGCGAAGCCGTAGTTGAACTTCCGGATGTCGATCGAACCGCCGGGCGTGGTGATGGTCGCCGACTGGTTGTCGTGGAACTGGATCGTCATGTTGCCTGCTGCGCCGGCATGCACGATCGGCTGGTCCGGCGGGCAGCCGAAGCACTGGCCATCGGAGTAGCTGTCATAGGTGCTCTGGAAACGCCCGGTGTCGTGGTTGAAGTAGCCCGACGAGAGATACCAGATCGGCTGTCCCGTTTGCGTGTAAACGAAGGTCGTGACCGTCATCAGGTCACCCTGGATGTCGATGTTGAAGCCGCGCCCGCCATCGCCCTGTCGGGCCCACAGGCCGGTGGACGGACCGCCGAACGTGGGTCCGCCAAGCGCATGCGCCATCGTGAGCGGAGCGATGGAAAGAAGGATCGAAAATGCGATTTTGCTGGCCATGATGTACCCCCGTCGTGCAGCGTGCGGGACCGCGTCTGCACCCTTCGTCCCCGCCGCCGGGCCGGCGCGCGGGCTGCCGGAAGGATGCCGGGTCCTGCAGGAGTCAACGGACAGGAGGTTCGGGCCGGGCCACCTCGAACGCGGTGGCGGCGGGATCGATGGCGAGAAGGCAGGTGCGGCCGTGCGCGCAGGATCCACGACATGGTGAATGGCCCTGGCGCCAGGCGGGTGGAAGCCGCCGCAGGAAATTGTCCCTGGCACCATTCCGGGCTGCGGCGTCAGCGCGCCGGGGGCTGCGCGAGGTGCATGAAGAGCAGCGCGATGTAGGCACCGATCGCGACGGTTCCGGCGAGCGCGAGGAGGGCGTGGTAGCGACGCCCGGCGGTCAAGGCGCCGCTGAGGCCGAGCAGGGCGAACAAGCCGTGGAAGCCGAGGTCCAGCGCACGCGGCAGCTGGCGTTCGATGACGAGCGATTTGGCGACGCTCGTGACGATCAGGATGACCAGCAGGGTAAAGAACCAGCGCCGCTGGGCATCGTAGTACGCACCCAGGTCGACGGCTGTTTCGCCGTGGGCATCCGGCAGGACCAGCGCGGCGAGCAGGTATAACACGGTCGACTGCACAAGCACCGCCGAGAACTCGAGGAAGGTCCAGTCGGCGTGCAGGCGCAAGCCGAACATCGACCACCAGGCCTGTACCGAGATCACGACGACCAGGAACGCCCACACCACCGAGGGCCAATACCCGACGAGGCGCGAGCGTGCCTGCATCAGACCGCGGAATCCCTGCAACACCTGGGTGATCGCCAGGCCGAGGATCAGGGAGATCATGACCGAGAGATAGCTGAATGCATCCATGGATGGTCCCGGGGCAGGCGATCCGCCGCTTGTCGGCAGGCCGGCGGATCGCCTGTGCGCATGCCGGCGACCCCGCTGCGCAACGCTAGCGCGTCCGTATGCCCATTACCAACCACGGGACCGGTATTACCACGACGCCAAGCGTCCCATGCAGGCACCCTGGCCAGTGCACCTGGCAACCGATTCCCCACCCTCGCGCCTTCCGGAAAAACCCCAAAATGGTGCCAGGGACAATTTCCACTCTCGAAATGGTGCCGGGGACAATTTCGGACGGTCTCGCACAAAATGGTGCCAGGGACAATTTCGCGTGGCCTTGGACGTTGCCACCCCCGAAATGGTGCCGGGGACAGTTTCGCGTGGTCCTGGAGGTTGCGAGCTGCGACGCGCGGCGTGGTGCGCCAGACCTGACGATCGGACCGACAGGCGCAACGGCGTCAGCTCTTTCGAGACCTGGATTGGCGCAGCTGGCGAGGCGACTGCCCGGACGCTTCGTGCTGGCGGCGTGACGGCGGCTTCCGGGAATGCCTGCCCGCGGCCGCCGGGAACGGATTCGGGCGGTACGCGAGCGACCTGAAATGGTGCCGGGGACAATTTCCCGTGGTCTCGGAGGTCGCGAGCTGCGATGCGAAGCGTGCTGCGCCAGCCCCCGACCGGACCGAGACGCGCAACGGCGTCAGCTTATGCGAAACCGGGAGTGGCGCAGCTGGCGGGGTGAATACCCCGACGGTTCGCGTCGGCGCCGCGAGGGCGGTTTTGCGGGAGCACCTGCCTCGTGGCAGCCGGGAACGGACGCGGGTGGTGAGGTCTGGAAGCCGGGACCGCGCAGGGCGGGGCGGGTGGGGTGCAGGTGGCGGGCTGGCCTGCTGCGGAAGAAGAAGGACATGACCGTTGCGTTGATTTTGCTTGCCTCCTTTTTTCTCCAGGAACAGTAATTTACGTTGCATATTTTACCTCAATTATGCGCGCGGGGCCAGTCGCGCGCCCCACCCACCGCCGAGGCAGGCCCATCGCATGGAGCAGCCGACGGGAAACCCGTCCGTCACTCCGAACAGTCCGCCCCCGCCAGCCACGTCCGCCACCCCACTCGCGCGTCCTGTTATAGATGCGTGGCACCCAAGCCGGGCAGTCGGCCGATACGGCGGGTGAAGCGCACGTTCCCGCCATGGCACCATCGCGCGTGCCGCTACAGGAGTCCGGCCCCGATGGTGAAAACCTGGTCGCGTCACCGCGGGTGGCTTGCCGCCGCGGCCCTCGCCCTGCTCGGGCTGGCGGCATGGCTCGTCGCCGCGATGCGCGGCCCGGCCCTGCCGGGTTACGTGGTCGCCGCCGCGCCGCTCCAACAGGCCGTGGTCGCCACTGGCCGCATTGCGGCGCCTTCGCGCGTCGCGGTCGGGGCCGAGATTGCGGGACTCGTGCTGGAGCGGCGGGTGACGGACGGCGACCGGGTGGCGCCGGGGGACGTCCTCGTGGTGCTC
>JAEZQS010000072.1 GCA_023412995.1 Pseudomonadota bacterium | reverse complement strand
CGCGCACGCGCGACCTGCTCGACGACTTCGCCAACGTGCTGGCGGAAGTGGACGTGCTGGTACTGACCGAGGTGTACCCGGCCGGCGAGGCGCCGATCGCCAACGCCGACGGCCGTGCCCTCGCGCGCGCGGTGCGCGCCCGCGGCAAGGTCGATCCGGTGCTGGTGGACCACCCGCGCGACCTGCCGGTGGCGCTCGCGCCGCTGCTGCACGACGGCGACCTCCTGCTCCTGCTCGGCGCCGGCGACATCGGCGCCGAGGCGGCGGAGATCGCACGGCGCGGCCGGCTGCAATCCGATGGAGTCACGTGATGGCCGCTCCTGCCATGCCCTATTCCCCATGCCCCATTCCCGGTCTTCGCGTCGCCGACGCGAAGGCCTTCGGCCGCGTCGCCGTCGTCATGGGCGGCCAGTCGGCCGAACGCGAGGTGTCGCTCGATTCCGGCCGCAACGTGCTGGCGGCCCTGCGCGCGCGCGGCGTCGATACGCACCCCGTCGACGGCATTCCGGCGCTGCTCGATGCGCTGCGCGCCGGCCACTACGCGCGCGTGTTCAACATCCTTCATGGCCAGCACGGCGGCGGCGAGGACGGCGTGCTGCAGGGCGCGCTGGAATCGCTGCGCGTGCCCTACACCGGCTCGGGCGTGCTCGGCTCGGCGCTGTCGATGGACAAGGTGCGCACCAAGCAGGTGTGGATTGCCGAGGGCCTCTCGACGCCGCGCTTCGTCGCGCTGCGCGCCGGCGCCGGGCGCGATGGCGAGGCCGACGTGCAGGCGGCCGCCGAGCGGCTCGGCCTGCCGGTGATCGTCAAGCCGGCCTGCGAGGGATCCAGCGTGGGCGTGTCGCGCGTGTTCCGCCGCGAGGAGCTGGGCGCCGCGGCCCAGCTGGCGGCGCGCTATCCCGGCGACCTGCTGGTGGAGGAACTCATCGAGGGCGACGAGCTCACCGTCGGCATCCTCGACGGCGTCGCGCTGCCCTCCATCCGCATCGTGCCGAAGGGCGCGTTCTACGACTACAACGCCAAATACGTGGCCGAGGACACGCAGTACATCTGTCCCGGCCTCGAGGGCGAGGCCGAAAACCGCGTGCGCGCGCTGGCACTGGCCGCCTTCGAGGCGGCCGGCTGCTCCGGCTGGGGCCGCGTCGACCTGATGCGCGACCGCGGCGGGCGCGACTTCCTGCTCGAGGTCAACACCGCGCCGGGCATGACCAGCCATTCGCTGGTGCCGAAGGCGGCGTCCGTGATCGGCATCGGTTTCGAGGAACTGTGCTGGCGCGTGCTGGAAACGAGCTTCGACCGAGAGCGTGCGCTGGCGCCGGCACCCGGAGCGGAGGCGCCGCGGTGAACGGTGGCACCGCCATCCGCCTCGCGGCCTGGGCGGTCGCGCTCGGCCTGCTGGCGCTGCCGGTGGTCGGCGTGCTCAACGGCTGGTTCGCCAGCGAACGCTGGCCGATCGGGCAGCTCGCGGTCAGCGCCGAATTCAACCACGTCAGCGCGGCGCAGATCCGTGCCGCCGCGCTGCCGCTGCTCGGCCAGGGCTTCTTCGCGGTGCGCCTGGATGCCGTGCGCGACGCGGTGGCGCGGCTGCCCTGGGTGCAGCGGGTGGAGGCGCGCAAGCGCTGGCCGGACACGATCGAGCTGGTCGTCTACGAACAGCAGCCCTACGCCCGCTGGGGCGAGGACCGCCTGGTCAACCGCCAGGGCGCACTGTTCCGCGCCGCCGGTGCCGCCGCGGTGCAGGGCCTGCCGCGCCTCTCCGGCCCCGACGACCGCCTCGCCGAGGTGCTCGCGTTCTACGCCGACTGCCTGCGCGAGTTCGCCGGCAGCGGCCTCGTGATCGGCGCGCTGGCGCTGTCCCCGCGCGGCGGCTGGCGGCTCGAACTCGCCTCTGGCGCCGTGATCGAGGTCGGCCGCGAAGACCCGCACCCGCGCCTCAAGCGCTTCCTCGACATCTGGCCGCGCCTCGCCGCCAGCCACCCCGAAGCCCCCGCCTACGCCGACCTGCGCTACGAGAACGGCTTCGCCGTCCGTTGGTCGGCTCCGCCGCCCAGCGGCGGGAATGGGGAATCGGGAATGGGGAATGGTCAAAGCCGGTCCCCCGAGGGCGCGGCTGTTGCCCCGGAGCGACGCCCGTTGGCTGCACGCAGCGGGGAGAGGCACGTGCCTCGGGCGGATGCAGCCGGGGGATTCCCGCGCTTCGCTCTGGCAGGCATTTCACCGCGCAGCCCGATGGTCATCCCGCTTCCGCTTTCCCATTCCCTATCCCCCATTCCCGATTCCCGGCTCCAATGAAACCCAAACCCGACAAGAACCTCATCGTGGGCCTGGACGTCGGCACGTCGAAGATCGTGGCGATCGTCGGCGAGCACGCGCCGGGCGAACCGGTCGAGATCGTCGGCGTCGGCTCGCATCCGGCGCATGGCCTCAAGCGCGGCGTGGTGGTGGACATCGAGTCCACCGTGCATTCGATCCAGCGCGCGGTGGAGGAAGCCGAGCTGATGGCCGGCTGCCAGATCCGCTCGGTGTACGCCTCGATCTCCGGCAGCCACATCAAGGACGAGAATTCGCACGGCACCGCGCCGATCCGCGACAAGGAGGTCAGTGCGGCCGACCTCGATGCGGTGCTCAACTCGGCCTGCGCGATCGCGATCCCGGCCGACCGCACGGTGCTCTACCGCGAGCCGCAGGAATACCTGGTCGATGGCCAGGAAGGCATCCGCCACCCGGTCGGCATGTCGGGCGTGCGGCTGGAAGCCAACGTGCACCTGGTCACCGGCGCGGCCAGCGCGATCCAGAACCTCACCAAGTGCATCAACCGCTGTGGCCTCGCCGTGGACGAGCTGCTGCCGGCGGCGGTCGCCTCGGCGTGCGCGGTGCTCACCGCCGACGAGCGCGAGCTCGGCGTGTGCATGGTCGACATCGGCGCCGGCACCACCGACATCGCCATCTACACCCAGGGCGCGCTGCGCCACACCACCTCGCTCGCGATCGGCGGTGACCAGGTGACCAGCGACATCGCGCACCTGATGCGAACGCCGACCGCGCACGCGGAGGAACTGAAGGTGCGCTACGCCTGCGCCTTGGCGCAGCTCGCGCATGCCGAAGAGACGATCCAGGTGCCGAGCGTCGGCGACCGCCCGCCGCGGCGCCTCGCGCGGCAGAACCTCGCCGAGGCGGTGCAGCCGCGCTACGAGGAAATCTTCGAGATGGTGCAGGCGGACCTGCGCCGAAGCGGGCGCGAGGAACTGGTGCGCGCCGGCATCGTGCTGACCGGCGGCGCCGCGCGCATGGAAGGCGCGCTCGACCTCGCCGAGGAACTGTTCCACATGCCGGTGCGGCTCGGCCTGCCGCAGCACGTCACCGGCCTCTCCGACGTCGTTGCCAACCCGATGCAGGCCACCGGCGTGGGCCTCCTGCTGTACGGCAGCCGCAGCGGTGGCACGCGCAGCGTGCCGGCCAGCGTGTCGGCGGTCGGCGGCGCATGGAACCGGGTCGCGACGTGGTTCAAGGGCGAGTTTTGATGGAGCGGGGAATAGGGAATAGGGATTAGGGATTAGGGAACAGCAAGAGCAAGGGCAAGGCAAGGGCAGGGCAGAGCAAGGTCACAGGCTTGGGTGGGACGGGTTTCAGCGCGGTGCGGAGCATCGCGGGCAGCGGCCGAGACGGTCGCGGGGCGGCGCGCCAGCCGTCGGACGGGGCGGACCGGGAAGGTCACGTAACCGGGAACGACAAGAGATTCACGGCACTTTTGCGGAGGATGGGAAATGTTCGAATTCGTCGACAAGATGGCACCCAATGCGATCATCAAGGTGGTCGGGGTCGGTGGTGGCGGCGGCAACGCGGTCAGCCACATGGTGCAGGCGGGGGTGGAGGGCGTGGATTTCGTCTGCGCCAACACCGACGCGCAGGCACTCAAGGGCAGCGGCGCCAAGCTGACCCTGCAACTGGGGGCAAACGTCACAAAGGGCCTCGGTGCCGGCGCCAACCCGGAAGTCGGGCGGCAGGCGGCGCTGGAGGACCGCGAGCGCATCGTCGAGCTCCTCACCGGCGCCGACATGGCCTTCATCACCTGTGGCATGGGTGGCGGCACCGGCACCGGCGCGGCACCGGTGGTGGCGCAGCTGGCCAAGGAAATGGGCATCCTGACCGTGGCGGTGGTGACCAAGCCGTTCCCGTTCGAGGGCCGCCGCCGCATGCAGGTGGCGCTGAAGGGCATCGAGGACCTCGGCCAGTACTGCGATTCGCTGATCACGGTGCCGAACGAGAAGCTGCTGACCGTGCTCGGGCGCGACGTCACGCTGCTGTCGGCGTTCAAGCAGGCCAACGACGTCCTGCTCGGCGCGGTGCAGGGCATCGCCGACCTGATCACCCGTCCGGGGCTGATCAACGTCGACTTCGCCGACGTGCGCACCGTGATGAGCGAGATGGGCATGGCGATGATGGGTTCCGGCAGCGCGCGGGGCGACGACCGCGCCGTGGCGGCGGCCGAGGCGGCCATCAACAACCCGCTGCTGGACGACGTCAACCTCGCCGGTGCGTGCGGCATCCTGGTCAACGTCACGGCCGGGCCGAACCTCACCATGCGCGAGTTCGACGACATCGGCCAGGTCATCCACGAGTTCGCCAGCGAGGATGCGACGGTGGTGGTGGGTACCGCGCTCGATCCGGAAATGCAGGACGAGGTGCGCGTGACCGTGGTGGCGACGGGCCTCAACCGGGCCGTCGCGCGCCAGCCGATGCGCGAGCAGCGCGAGCGCGAGATCGTGGTGCCGCAGCGGCCGCCGATGCGGGTGGTGCGCAACGCGACCACAGGCGAGGTGGACTACCTCGGCATCCCGGGCCAGCCGATGCGCGCCAGCCAGCCCGAGCATGCCGCGCCGGCGCAGCCGGAAGCGAGCGGCGATTACCTTGACATCCCGGCGTTCCTGCGCCGGCAGGCCGACTGACGCGGGGCGTTCCTCCGTTCCCATCGTCCGCGCGCGCGCCGGCCTGGCGCGCGTCGCGAGCGCGGCGGCGACGCGACACGTCGTCGCAGGCACCGCCATCGCGTGGCGTCGCGATGGCGGTCGCGCGGCATCGGCGAGGTGCGGAGGACGCGATCGGGGCCAGTCTGGCGGGCGGTGGAAGCCCCGCAAACTGTTGCTTTCACGCAACATCTGTGGGGCGATTGCATCGTCTTAACTTTTCACCACAAAACCGCTGTGCTAACCTCGCCGACGTTTTGCAGCTCCTGCCCCAGGGGTCAAACCATAACAATGATCAGACAGCGCACGCTCAAGAACGTCATCAGGGCGACGGGCGTGGGTCTTCACACGGGCGACAAGGTCTACATGACCTTGCGGCCGGCAGCGGTCGACAGCGGCATCGTTTTTCGTCGTGTCGACCTGCCGGACCCGGTGGAAATCCGCTCCTGTTGCGAAAACGTGGGTGACACCCGCCTCTCCACCACCCTGGTGAAGGGCGACGTCCGCATCGCGACGATCGAGCACCTGCTCTCGGCGATGGCGGGACTGGGCATCGACAATGCCTACGTCGACCTGTCCGCTCCGGAAGTGCCCATCATGGACGGCAGCGCCGGTCCCTTCGTGTTCCTGCTGCAGTCGGCGGGGATCGAGGAGCAGGCGAAGGCCAAGCGGTTCATCCGCATCAAGAAGGCCGTCACCGTCCGCGACGGCGACAAGTGGGCGCGCTTCGAACCTTTCGATGGTTTCAAGGTCGGATTCTCGATCGACTTCAACCATCCGATGTTCACCAAGCGCACCTCCACCTCCGAAATCGATTTCTCCACCACGTCCTTCGTGAAGGAAGTGAGCCGCGCGCGCACGTTCGGCTTCATGCGCGACATCGAGATGCTGCGCGAGAAGAACCTCGCGCTGGGCGGCTCGATGGACAACGCGATCGTGCTGGACGACTACCGCGTGCTCAACGAGGACGGCCTGCGCTACGAGGACGAGTTCGTCAAGCACAAGATCCTCGACGCGATCGGCGACCTGTACCTGCTGGGGCACAGCCTGATCGGCGCGTTCTACGGCTACAAGTCGGGCCACGAACTCAACAACAAGCTGCTGCGCACGCTGCTGGCCGACGCCAGCGCGTGGGAAGAAACCAGTTTCGAGGACGAGACGCTGGCGCCGATCTCCTACGCCCACCCGGCGCAGGCGGTCTGAGGGAAGGAGCGCGCGCCGGCCAGGGCCGGTGCCGCTGCAGGCGGTCGGGATGCCCGGGCTGGGCGCCCCGTCACAGCGGGAGTCAAGCCGGCGCAGGACAATGCCGGCAGCGGGCCCTTGGGGGCCTGCGATGAGGGTGGAAGAGGGCTGAAGCCCCGCCATCCGGGCGCTGGCGACCCGGCACGACGCCGGCACCCTGCGCCGGCGGCGCGGATTTCCCGCCAGGGGAGCCGCGTTGCAGGGGAGGAAACCGCCCCGGTTTCCTAATCTGGACCGTCATCGGCGATGGACGCCAGTTGCAGGTAGAGGGCCCGGAGTTCCGGGTCGGAGAGGGCTGTCGCCGTCGTCCGCAAATGGTGGACGGTGGTGGCGGAAAGTGGTTTCGGCTTTGTCGGGTTCGGGGGAACGGTCGGCAAGGGCGCGACTTTCACGGCGAAACGTTCGACGGGACCGCCCAGTGCGGTCCGGGCCTCGGCCAGCAGGGCGGCTTGATGGAGCCGCAGCCGGCTGGCCCAGGTGGAACTGGACGCCAGGAAGACGACCCGTCCGTTGCGCACGTCCGCGAGCCGCGTCTCGCGCGCGGTCGCAGCGGGCAACAGACGGCGCAATCTCGCATCGAGCGCATCCAGCGCGCGTGCCCTCGCGGCAAGCGTGTCGAGGGTGATGCAGTCCCCCGCCAGGCGCATGCCCGGCGTGGAACCGGTGAGGGGATTGCGACCTTGCGACACGACACGAACCCGGCGACTCCGAATGAACATCATTATCGTCCGCAACGCGCACTCCCTGCCACGACGGCTCGACCTCGCTGGCCGGCGGGGTCGCCTGATCGCCCTTGCGGCCGCTGCCGGTTGCATTTCCCTTTTCGTCGCCATCGGCGCTGCCGCGGCCCTGCTGGTGGCGAGTCCGCGTTCGCAGGACCTGCGCGAAGTGGCGGCACTGCGCGCGGCCCTGGCGGACCAGCGCACGCAGCTCGCCAGCCTCGATGCCGACGCCCACCGCAACCTCGATGCGCTGGCCATGCAGCTGGGCCAGCTGCAGGCGCAGGCGACGCGCCTGGATGCCCTCGGCGAGCGCCTGACCCAGGTCGGCAAGCTCGATGACGGCGAGTTCGACTTCGGCGCCGATCCCGCCGTCGGCGGCCCGGAAGACCCCGAGGCCGGCATGGGCGGCGCACTGCCGCTGCAGGCGAGCCTGGATGCGCTGGCGGCGCAGTTCCAGCGCCAGGAAACGCAGCTCGACGTGCTCGAGAACCTCTTGCGCGACCGCACCATCGACAGCGCCCTGCTGCCGAGCGGCATGCCGGTGTCCCACGGCTACATCTCCTCGCGCTTCGGCGAGCGTTCCGATCCGTTCAACGGCCACCAGGCGATCCACCTGGGCCTCGATTTCGCCGCCCCGCTCGGCACCCCGGTCACCGCCGTCGCCGATGGCGTGGTCACCTTCGCCGGCGAGCGCAGCGGCTACGGCAAGGTGGTCGAAATCGACCACGGCAACGGCTACATGACGCGGTACGCGCACAACTCGGCGATCGCGGCGACCGTCGGCAGCCGCGTGCGCGCGCACGAGACCATCGCCAAGGTGGGATCCACCGGCCGCTCCACCGGCCCGCACTGCCACTTCGAGGTCTGGCTGAACGGCCGTCCGGTGAACCCGATGGCCTACGTCAAGGCCAAGCGCGCCACCCGCGCCTGACCCCTCCGGTTGCGCCGGGTCACGGCAAGAGCCCGGACCACGAAGCACAGGGAAAACACGAAGGGAGCTTCAGCAAGGCGCGCAATGTGCCGCCGGAAGCACGCGCATTGGCTCCTGGCCATTCCCCATTCCCTATTCCCATGGCCCGGCGCTTGAAAGCGCCGGGCCAAGGCACAAACTGGTTTTTATTGCGCCGGGGCCGCCGTATCATCGGCGGCCTTGCGGGTTCCGGGGGTGGCAATCGGGGCGACGGCTCCGCCCATCCGCGTGCCCATCGCGGACGCAAGCGCGCCCTGCCGCGCCGGACCCGCCTCCCTTTCCCGATCGAAGACCACCCATGCTCAACAGTTTCCTGACGCGCATCTTCGGCAGCCGCAATGAACGCGTGCTGCGGCAGCTCGGCAAGACGGTGGCGCGGATCAACGCGCTGGAGCCGGAGTTCCAGGCGCTGTCGGACGAGGAGCTCAAGGGCAAGACCGCCGCCTTCCGCGAGCGCCTCGCCGCCGGCGAGGCACTCGACTCGCTGCTGCCCGAGGCGTTCGCCACCGTGCGCGAGGCCTCGCGCCGCGTGCTCGGCCTGCGCCACTACGACGTGCAGCTGATCGGCGGCATGGTGCTGCATGCCGGCAAGATCGCCGAGATGCGCACCGGCGAGGGCAAGACCCTGGTCGGCACGCTGCCGGTGTACCTCAACGCCCTCGAGGGCAAGGGCGTGCACGTGGTCACCGTCAACGACTACCTCGCGCGGCGCGACTCGGCCTGGATGGGCAAGGTCTACAACTTCCTCGGCCTGTCGGTCGGGGTGGTGTGGCCGGGCATGGACCACGCGGACAAGCGCGCCGCCTACGCCGCCGACATCACCTACGGCACCAACAACGAATTCGGCTTCGACTACCTGCGCGACAACATGGCGCTGTCGAAGGAACAGCGCTACCAGCGCGGCCTGAACTACGCGATCGTCGACGAGGTGGACTCGATTCTGATCGACGAGGCGCGCACCCCGCTGATCATTTCCGGTCCTTCGGACGAGTCGCCGCAGCTCTACGTCAAGGTCAACCGCATCGTGCCGCGCCTCACCCGCCAGGCGAGCGAGCCCAAGCAGGGCGAGCCGCCGGTGCCGGGCGACTACTACGTCGACGAGAAGCAGAAGCAGGTGCACCTGTCCGAAGAGGGCATGGAACACGCCGAACAGCTGCTGCGCGAGGAAGGCATCATCGGCGAGGACGAAGGCCTGTACGACTCGCAGCACATCGCGGTCGTGCACCATCTCAACGCCGCGCTGCGCGCCAACGCGATCTACCAGCGCGACGTGGACTACATCGTGCGCGACGGCGAGGTGATCATCGTCGACGAGTTCACCGGCCGCACGCTCGCGGGCCGGCGCTGGTCCGACGGCCTGCACCAGGCGGTGGAAGCGAAGGAAGGCGTGCCGATCCAGCGCGAGAACCAGACGCTCGCCTCGATCACCTTCCAGAACCTCTTCCGCATGTACGGAAAACTGGCCGGCATGACCGGCACGGCGGACACGGAAGCCTACGAGTTCCAGTCGATCTACGGCCTCGAGGTGGTGGTGATCCCCACCCACCGGCCGATGGTGCGCAGGGACGAGCCGGACGTGATCTTCCTCAAGTCCGAAGCCAAGTACAAGGCGATCGTCGAGGACATCAAGGAGTGCTACGAGCGCGGCCAGCCGGTGCTGGTCGGCACCGCCTCGATCGAGATGAGCGAACTGCTCGACGAGCTGCTGAAGAAGGCCGGCGTGCCGCACGAGGTGCTCAACGCCAAGCAGCACGAGCGCGAGGCGCACATCGTCGCCCAGGCCGGTCGGCCGAAGTCGATCACCATCGCCACCAACATGGCCGGCCGCGGCACCGACATCGTGCTCGGCGGCAGCCTCGAGGCCGAACTGGCCGAACTCGGCGAGGACGCCACCGAGGCGCAGCGTGCGCAGGTCAAGGCCACGTGGCAGGCGCGCCACGACGAGGTGCTGGCGCTGGGCGGCCTGCGCATCGTCGGCACCGAGCGGCACGAGTCGCGCCGCATCGACAACCAGTTGCGCGGCCGCTCCGGCCGCCAGGGCGACCCGGGCTCGAGTCGCTTCTACCTGTCGCTGGAAGACAACCTCATCCGCATCTTCATGGGCGACGGCGTCGCGCGCATGATGCGCATGTTCGGCATGAAGGAAGAGGACGCCATCCAGGACCGCATGGTCAGCCGGCAGATCGAGAAGGCGCAGCGCAAGGTCGAGGCGCACAACTTCGACATCCGCAAGCACCTGCTCGAGTTCGACGACACCGCCAACGACCAGCGCAAGGTCATCTACGAGCAGCGCAACGAGCTGCTCGACAGCGAGACCGTCGGCGAGACCATCGCCAGCATCCGCACCGACGTCTTCACCGAGCTGGTGCGCCGCTACGTGCCGCGCGACTCGATCGACGAGCAGTGGAACATCACCGGCCTCGAGAACGAGCTGGCGGCCGAGTTCGGCCTGCAGCTCGGGCTGCAGCGCTGGCTGGAGGAGCGCGAGGAAGTCGACGCCAACGACGTGCTCGAGCAGGTCCTCTCCGGTGCCGACCGCATGTTCCGCGAGAAGGAAGCGATGATCGGCTCGGAAGTCATGCGCGGGCTGGAGAAGCACGTCATGCTGAGCGTGCTCGACAACGGCTGGAAGGAGCACCTGGCGAGCATGGATTACCTGCGCCAGGGCATCTACCTGCGCGGCTACGCGCAGAAGCAGCCCAAGCAGGAGTTCAAGCGCGAGGCATTCGAGCTGTTCGAAGGCATGCTCGAGCGCATCAAGCACGAGATCGTGCAGCTGCTCGCGCGCGTGCGCATCCGCAGCGAGGACGAAGTCGCCGCGATGGAGCAGCAGCAGCGCGAGCAGGCCGAGGCGCAGGCGCGCGCGATGCAGTTCCAGCACGCCGAAGCCGCCGGCTTCGCGCCGGGTGAAGCCGAAGGCGAAGCGTCGCCGCAGCCGCTGCCGCCGCCCTCGCAGATGCCGGTGCACCGCGAAGGACCGAAGGTCGGCCGCAACGACCCCTGCCCCTGCGGCTCGGGCAAGAAGTACAAGCACTGCCACGGCACTTTGGCCTGAGGCCAGCGATGCGCATCGCGGTGGTCGCCGGCGTCCTGCGCGACGCCGCCGGCCGCGTGCTGCTGGCGCAGCGTCCCGCCGGCAGGCACCTGGCCGGCCTGTGGGAGTTCCCCGGCGGCAAGGTCGAGGACGGCGAGCCGCCGATCGATGCGCTGGCGCGCGAGCTGCGCGAGGAACTGGGCGTCGTGGTCGAGTCCGCGCGTCCCCTCATCGCGGTGCCACATGACTATCCCGGCAAGGCCATCGTGCTCGATGCATGGGACGTGCTGCGCTGGTCCGGCACGCCGCACCCGCACGATGCGCAGGCGCTGGCTTGGGTCGATCCCGCCGCGCTCGAGCGCGTGCCGATGCCGCCGGCGGACCGCCCCATCATCGCGGCGCTGCGCCTGCCGGACCGCTACCTCGTGACCCCGCCGCTCGCCGTCGGCGACGGCGATGCCC
>JAEZQS010000027.1 GCA_023412995.1 Pseudomonadota bacterium | reverse complement strand
GTTGACGCCGGGCAGTCGCCGGTGGAACGGCGTCGGGCCCGCGCGGCGCTCATTCCGGTGTTCGCAGCGCATGGAATTCCGCCACGAAGTGGTCCAGCGTCCCGGTCGCGACGGCTTCCCGCAGGCCCCGCATCAGGTCCTGGTAGTAATGCAGGTTGTGAATCGTCGCCAGCATCGGCCCCAGCATCTCGCCGCAGCGGTCCAGGTGGCGCAGGTAGGCGCGGCTGAAGCCCGAGGCGCAGGTGTGGCAGCTGCAGGCGTCATCCAGCGGGCGGGTGTCGCGCTCGTACCTGGCGTTGCGGATGCGCAGGGTGCCGTGGCGGGTGAAGAGGTGGGCGTTGCGGGCATTGCGCGTCGGCATCACGCAGTCGAACATGTCCACCCCGCGGCACACCGCCGCGACGATGTCCTCCGGCCGGCCCACGCCCATCAGGTAGCGCGGCCGCTCGCGGGGGAGCAGCGGATGCAGGTGTTCGAGCATGGCGTTGCGCTCGTGTTCGGGTTCGCCCACCGCGAGACCGCCGATCGCATAGCCGTCGAATCCCGTTTCCAGCAGCGCCGCGGCCGAGCGGCTGCGCAGGTCCGGATGGACGCCACCCTGCACGATGCCGAACAGGGCGTTGGGATTGCCGGATTCGTCGAAGGCGCGGCGCGAGCGCACCGCCCAGCGCAGCGACAGCTCCATCGAGTCACGTGCCTGCTCGAGGGTCGCCGGGTAGGGCGTGCATTCGTCGAAGATCATCGCGATGTCAGAATCCAGCACGCGCTGGATGCGCATCGATTCCTCCGGCGAGAGGAACACGCGCGAGCCATCCACCGGTGAAGCGAAGGTGGCGCCCTCTTCGGTGATCCGGCGCTTGTGGGCCAGGCTGAACACCTGGAAGCCGCCGGAGTCCGTCAGGATCGGGCCGTCCCAGCCGATGAAGCGATGCAGCCCGCCGAAGTCGCCGATGACGTCGAGCCCCGGCCGCAGGAACAGATGGAAGGTGTTGCCGAGGACGATCTCCGCACCCAGTGCCCGCAGGTCGCGCGGCAGCATCGCCTTGACCGTGCCGTAGGTGCCCACCGGCATGAAGGCCGGAGTCTCGACCGTGCCACGGGCCAGGCGTAACCGCCCGCGCCGCGCCGCGCCGTCGGTGGCGATGAGGTCGAAGTCCATACGAGCCGGGAATCGGGAATGGGGAATGGGGAATGGGGAATGGGGAATGGGAAAGCATCGCAAATCCGGCCCGTCCTGGCGATTGCCTCACGCCTCGGCCATTCCCTATTCCCTATTCTCCATTCCCGGCTTCCCACGGCCACAGCAACATGGCGTCTCCATAGGAAAAGAAGCGGTAGCGCTGCGCGACGGCGTGGCGGTAGGCGGCGAGGACGAAATCGCGGCCGGCGAAGGCGGACACCAGCATCAGCAGGGTGGATTCGGGCAGGTGGAAGTTGGTGAAAAGTGCGTCGATGCTGCGGATGCGGTAGCCGGGATAGATGAAGATGCGCGTCTCTCCCTCGAACGGCGCCACCACGCCATCGCGCAGGGAGGATTCCAGCGCGCGCACCACCGTCGTGCCGACCGCCACCACGTGGCCGCCGCGGGTGCGGGTATCGGCGATGCGGCGGGCAAGATCGGCGCCGACCTGCAGCCATTCGCCATGCATCACGTGGTCCTCGACCCGCTCGACACGCATCGGCTGGAAGGTGCCGGCGCCGACATGCAGGGTGACGAAACCGGTGTCGATGCCGCGATCGCCCAGTGCCGCCAGCAGCGCGGCGTCGAAATGCAGTCCGGCAGTGGGCGCGGCGACCGCGCCCGTGTGGCGGGCGAACACGGTCTGGTAGCGCGCCGCGTCCGCGGCGGCTGCCTCGCGCGTGATGTAGGGCGGCAGCGGCATCCGGCCGACACGCGCCAGCAGCGATTCCAGCGGCTCCTCGCCTTCGAAGCGGAGCCGGAAGAACTCGCCCTCGCGCCCGAGCACTTCCACCGTCGCGCCGCCGTCCAGCTGCAGCCGCGCGCCGGGCGCCGGCTTCTTGCTGGCACGCAGCTGGACGCGCGCCTCGCGCGCGCCGGTGAGGCGCTCGATCAGCACCTCCACGGCACCGCCACTCGCCTTGCGGCCGAACAACCGCGCCGGCAGCACGCGCGTGTCGTTGAAGACCAGCAGGTCGCCGGGCCGCAACAGGCCGGGCAGGTCCGACACGACGTGGTCAGCCAGCGCCTGCCGGGCGGCGTCGGCCAGCAGCAGCCGGCTGGCCGAGCGCTCGGCGAGGGGCGCCTGGGCGATCAGCTCCGGCGGCAGCTCGAAGCGGAAGTCGGATTTCTGCAATGTGAACGGTCCGGATACGGCGCGCCGCGTGGCGGGCCCATCATTATCGATCCATCCGCGATCGTGTGATGATCGAAGGGACGAAGGAGGCTCGCATGCACTGGCACATCGGTTGGAAGGCCCTTGCCGGCATCATCGCCGCGGCAGCGGCGGTGACGGTACTGCTGGTGCTCGTGGTGCTCAATTTCCTGCCGCAGGAAAAGCAGCTCAAGCGCGACATACGCAACGCCAGCCCGGTCGCGAGCGCGCAGTTCCGCAGCGAGATCTCCAGCATCCCCGGCCCTGCCGTGCTGGACGGAAACCGCGTGGGCGACCTGCAGAACGGCGAGGAGATCTTCCCGGCGATGCTGGGGGCCATCCGCTCGGCCAAGCGCTCGATCAACTTCGAAACCTATATCTACTGGTCCGGCAAGGTCGGCCACGAATTCGTCGAGGCCCTGAGCGAACGCGCGCGCGCGGGCGTGCAGGTGCACGTGCTGGTGGACTGGGTCGGCGGTATGAAGATGGAAGAGGCCAGCATCGAGCGCCTGCGCGCCTCCGGCGCCGAATTCGAGTACTTCCACCCGCTGCACTGGTACACGATCGACCGGATCAACAACCGCACCCACCGCAAGCTGCTGATCGTCGACGGGCGCATCGGCTTCACCGGAGGGGTCGGCATCGCCGACGCCTGGCAGGGCGACGCCACGCGGCCGGACCAGTGGCGCGACATGCACTTCCAGCTGGAGGGGCCGGCCGTCGCACAGATGCAGGCGGTGTTCGAGGACAACTGGATCACCACCACCGGACACGTGCTGCTGGGTCCGGACTACTATCCGGTGCTGCCCCGCGTCGGCGAGGCATCGGCGCAGGTCTTCGCCAGCTCTCCCGATGGCGGCAGCGAGAACATGCAGCTGATGTACCTGGTCGCGATCGCCGCGGCGCGCTCCCGCATCGACCTGGAAGCGGCCTACTTCGTGCCGGGCGACCGCGTCCGCAACGCGCTGCTGGATGCGCTGCGCCGCGGCGTGCAGCTGCGCATCATCATGCCGGGGCCGCACGTGGACAGCGACATCGTGCGCGACGCGTCCCAGGCGCAGTGGGGCGAGATGCTGGAAGCAGGGGCGAAGCTGTACCAGTTCCAGCCCAGCATGTTCCACTGCAAGATGATGATCGTCGACGACTACCTGACGATGGTCGGCTCGGCCAATTTCGACCCGCGCTCGTTCCGGCTCAACGACGAGGCCAACCTCAACGTGTACGACGCGGAATTCGCCGCGCGCATGAGCGGGATCTTCGAGCAGGACATCGCCCGCTCGCGCGAGGTCACGCTGGAGCAGTGGCGCCACAGGCCGTGGCTGCGCAAGCTGCAGGACGAGGTTTCGGCCCTGACGACGTCGCAGATCTGAGGCCCGTCCGGGGCGGCGCGCCGATGGACGACCTAGCCGGCAGCCGCTGCGTGCCGCGGCCGCGTCGACGTGCCGGGCGCGCTCCGCCGCGCCGCGAGGTGCGAAGGCCAGCGGCCGTCTACAGCCAGCCCTTCTGCCGCGCGAGGCGGTACGCCTCGATGCGGTTGGCGACGCCGAGCTTGCCGATCGATTCGGACAGGTAGTTGCGCACGGTGCCGGGGGAGAGGCCCAGCCGCTGCGCGATTTCCGCCGCCGGGCTGCCCTCGCCCGCCAGCCGCAGCACCTGCCGTTCGCGATCGCTGAGCGGGTCGGCCTCGCTCCACGCCTCCACCGCCAGTTGCGGATCGATCGCGCGGCCGCCGCGCACGACGGTACGCAGCGCTTCGGCCAGTTGTTCGGCCGGCGCATCCTTCAGCAGGTAGCCGCTGACGCCGGCTTCCAGCGCGCGGCGCAGGAAACCGGGGCGCGCGAAGGTCGTCACGATCACCACCCGGCTGGCGAGCGCGTGGCGCTGGGCGCGCTGCGCCAGTTCCAGCCCGCTGAGGCCCGGCATTTCGATGTCGGTCACCAGCACGTCGGGCCGAAGCTGCTGCAGCAGGCGCCAGGCCGCCTCGCCGTCGGCCGCCTCGCCTGCCACGTCGATATCGGGCTCCAGCGCCAGCAGCGCCGACAGCGCGCCGCGCACCATCGCCTGGTCTTCGGCCAGCAGGACACGGATCACGGCAGGGGCTCCTGGTAATTCCAGAGGGCGGCGGCGGGCTGGGGCGGCGGACGCGCCTCATCACCCACGACGCCTGTCGTCGCGACGGCCTGCGGAAGGCAGGCGACCAGGCGCGTGCCACGGCCGCGGACGGCGTCGATCGAGAGGGCGCCGCCGCAGCCCTGCAGCCGTTCGCGCATGCCGGCGAGGCCGTTGCCCGGCACGATGGGGCGGCCATTGCCGTCATCCTCGATCTGCAGCCGCACCTCACCGGCCGCCACCCCGACGGCAGCCTGCACATGCCGGGCGCCGGCATGGCGCTGCGCATTCATGGCTGCCTCTCGCAAGGTGAGTGCCAGCACCGTCTCCGCCGCTGGCGCCAGCGGCATCGGGCAGGCCTCGTAGGTGAACCGCAGGCCGGCCGACTCGAGCAGCACGCGCGCGGCGGCGGCCTCCGCATCGAGCGCGGCGGTGCGGATGCCGCTGACGGCACGCCGCACCTGGGCGAGCGCATCGCGCGCGATCCGCTCCACGTCGCCGATCTCGCGTTGGGCCGCGGCGGGATCGCGCGATGACAGGCGCGCCGCAAGGCCGGCCTTCAGCGTGATGAGCGAGAGCGTGTGGCCGAGCAGGTCATGCAGGTCGCGGCCGATGCGTTCGCGTTCGGCCAAGGCGGCCAGCCGGCGCACTTCCTCGTGGCTGAGCGCAAGCTCCGCCTGGCGCAGGTGCTTTTCGCGCTCGTAGTGGTTGGCCGCGCAGATGGCCGTCGCGACGACGGAGGTGATGACTACCTCCAGTAGGATGAACCTGCCTGGCCAGCCGAGCAGCATCAGTTCGATCGCGAACAGGACCATCCCGCCGGCCACCGCGGCCATGGCACGCGGCAGTGGCAGGCCGGCGCGCGGCAGGACGGCCGCCGCATAGATGAGGTAGGTGTTGGCACCGGTGTTGACCGGCACCAGCACCGCGCCCAGGAGCGCGATCAGCGCGGCGCGGGCGAGCACGGCGCGCCGGGTGCCGCCGGTCGGCAGGAAATACGCCGGCAGGAAGAAGCCGACGCTCAGCAGCGTCGCCGGCAGCCAGTCCGGCAGCGGCCGCCCGTTCCAGTTGATGAAAAGGAACAGGAGATAGAAGAGGCTCCACAGCGGCGGCCTCGCCTCGGCCTCATCGGCCTGGCGCAGGCGGCGACGCCAGTCCTGCCACCGTGCCCTCAGGTGCATTGCATCTGCTCCACCGGATTTCCGAGCCGCGACGGTCCTGGAACCACTTCGCCTGCGACGGCGGAGCCATTGTGCACGCCGGCCGCACGCTGCCGCAGAATGCCCCATCAGGCTCCGCGCGTGACGGATGTCACCCGCCGGGACGGCACCCCCGCCGTGGCAGGGTACCGCCCCAGGGGGCGGCGTGGTACAGTAGCTGCTTGACTTTTCCATTCCAAATCAAAGGCTAAACCGAACGTG
>JAEZQS010000318.1 GCA_023412995.1 Pseudomonadota bacterium | reverse complement strand
GGCCGGTGACGACCAGCGGCTCGCCCGCCGCCGTGCCGGCCACCACGATGACCGGTTCCGCCTGCGTCGTGTACAACTCGCTCTGCGTGTAGCGCGCATAGAGGTAGCGCAGCACCACGACCGCGATCGAGGCGACCGGCAACGCCAGCAGCACGCCGAGGAAGCCGAACAGTTCGCCGCCGACCAGCACGGCGAAGATCACCGCCACCGGATGCAGGCCGATGCGGTCGCCCACCAGGCGCGGCACCAGGATGTAGTTCTCCAGCAGCTGGCCGATGCCGAACACGCCCAGCACCAGCAGCAGGTGGAAGCCGTCCTGGTACTGCACGACGACGGCGACGATCGCCATCACGAAGCCGGTGATGGCGCCGAGGTAGGGCACGAAGCTGATCAGGCCTGCGACCATGCCGATGAGGGGACCGACGCTGACGCCGGCCAGCCACAGGCCGATGCCGTAGAAGAGCCCGAGCACCACCATCACGCTGAGCTGCCCGCGCAGGAACGCGCCCAGCACCTCGTCCGACTCGCGCGCCAGGCGCGACACCACCGGCTCGATCGAGCGCGGGATCATGGCGTGGATGCGCTCGACCATCACGTCCCAGTCGCGCAGGAGGTAGAACGCGACCACCGGGATCATGACGAGGTTCAGCACCCAGCCGACCACCGCCATGCCGGACTTGGAAACGCCCGCGAGCAGCCCGGCGGCCACGCCGCCGGCTTCCTTCCAGTTGGCCTGCAGCGCGGCCGTCAGGCGCTTCGTGTCGAGCAGGTCGGCGGAGACGCCGATGTGCGCCTGCAGCCAGGGCTGGGCGCGGGTCTGGAACCAGTCGATCCACACCGGCAGCTGCTCCAGCAGGTTGCCGATTTGCCGCTCGATCAGCGGCACCAGCACCAGCAGCACGGCCACGATCACCACGATCACGACGAGGAACACGAGCGAGACGCCGAGCGTGCGGCTGACGCCGCGGCGTTCGAGCCGGTCCACCAGCGGATCGGTGAGGTAGGCGAACAGGGCCGCCACCACGAACGGCGTCAGCACCGGCGCCAGCAGGTACACCACCACGCCAATGGCGAGCGCGAGGATCGCCCCCTGCCAGTGCAGCGAAAGCCGGCCCGCCGGCGCGTCGTTGCCACTCATCGACCTGCTCCCCTGCGCATGGTGGCGCTGCGCCGTGCGCGCAGGCTCCAGGCGACAATGTAATGCACGCCGCTGGCCACGGTGGCCGCGGCGACGATGACGAACAGCAGCGCCTGCACGGCAGGGCCCAGGGTGATCCAGCGCGACAGATGCAGCAGCACGACCAGCACGAGTGCGATCTGCAGCACGGTGGTGGTCTTGGACAACAGGCTCGGCTCGGCCTGGAAGCGGCCGAACAGGAGATGATAGATCACCGCGCCGGAGACGATGATCACGTCGCGCCCGACCACCAGCACTGCCAGCCACGCGGGCAGCCCGCCCGCGCGCGCGAGCCAGATGAAGGAGGCCGTCAGCAGCAGCTTGTCCGCCACCGGATCGAGCATCCCGCCGATCCAGGTCTGCCAGCCGAAGCGTTTGGCGAGCAGGCCGTCGAGGGCGTCGCTCAGCCCGGCGATGGCAGCCACGAGCAACGCGAGGTCGGCGCGGCCGGTCTCGATCAGCCAGCACAGCGGCACCACCAGCGCGATGCGCAGGAGGGTGATCAGGTTGGGCAGGTGGCGCAGCATCGGACGGCCGGGCGACGCCTGCGGCCCCTGCGGACCCGCGCCGCGCCGGCGTCGCATCGGCTACCGCGCGAGGGCCAGCACGGCATCGGCGCCGCCGATCGGCGTGGGTGCGGAGGCGACCACGAGCGTGCGTTCCATGTCCACCGCCTGCAGGAAGTGCGGCAGGTCGGTCGAGAGCGACAGGCGCACCAGGATGCCGTCGCGGCGGGCTGCCGTCGGCAGCGCCTCCTTCACGAAATTGCTGCGCGCCAGGTATCCCATCACCTGCGCGTACTGGTCAGCGCTGTCGATGCCGCCGATCCACACCGTCGCCTCGCTCGGCGTGGCCGGCGCCAGTGCCTGCTGCGCCGCGGCGCCGAAGCCCAGCGTGCCGAGCATCCGGTCCACCGCACCGGCATCGAACTGCGCCACCAGGGTCAGCGGCGCGGGCGCGGCCGGATCGTGGTTGGGCCGGTAGGTGTACTGCAACACGTAGCGCTCGGCCCGGCCGACCGCCTGCGCGACATCGCCCCGCGCCAGCACGCTGCTGTCACCGGTCTGCTCGATGACGATGTTCGCGAGGGCCGTCTTCAGCGCTTCCGCCCGCTCCGAATCGGACTGCGAGTTGACCGGCGCCTCGCCGGTATAGGTCGCCGGCGCTGCCGGCGCCACCAGCGGCACGAGCAACGCCAGCAGCAGGAGGAGGCATCGTTGGGCAGCACGTGGCACGGTCTGGTCATCCGCCAGGGAGTGGCGGCCAGTTTATCGGAGAAGCAGCGACGAGGCGGCGTCGCCGGCCGGATCCGGAAGACCGGCAAGCGCCGGGCGTGCAGGCGACGGCCAAAGACAGCGCCACGCCTTTCGCTCCCGCTCGCCCCTGGCCCTAGCCCCTGCTCCACGGCCCCCGCTATCATTCGCGGCCCTGCAAACCCCGTGGCGACCGCATGTCGAGCGAGCCCGATTCCCTGGATTACCGCGCCGCCGGCGTCGACATCGCGGCCGGCAACGCCGTGGTCGAACGCATCAAGCCGCTGGTGCAGCGGACGTTCCGTCCCGGCGTGATGGCGGGCCTCGGCGGGTTCGGCGCACTGTTCGAACTGGGCGGACGCTACCGCGAGCCGGTGCTGGTGTCGGGCACCGATGGCGTCGGCACCAAGCTCAAACTGGCGCAGGCACTGGGACGGCACGACACCATCGGCATCGACCTGGTCGGCATGTGCGTCAACGACATCCTGGTGCAGGGCGCCGAGCCGCTGTTCTTCCTCGACTACTTCGCCACCGGCAAGCTCGACGTGGAGACCACCGTCAGCGTCGTCGGCGGCATCGCGCGGGGCTGCGAACTGGCGGGCTGCGCGCTGGTCGGTGGCGAGACCGCCGAGATGCCGGACATGTACCCCGCCGGCGAATACGACCTCGCGGGTTTCGCGGTCGGCGCGGTGGAGAAATCCGCGCTGGTCGACGGTTCGGCCATCCGCGCCGGCGACGCGCTGATCGGCATCAGCTCGAGCGGCCCGCATTCCAACGGCTATTCGCTGATCCGGCGCATCCTCGAGCGCGCGGGGATCACGCCCGACAGCGGCGGTTTCGACCTCGCGCTCGGCGGCACCACCCTCGCCGACGCGCTGATGGCGCCCACCACCCTCTACGTCAAGCCGGTGCTGAAGCTGCTGCAGACCCACGCGGTGCACGGCATGGCCCACATCACCGGCGGCGGGCTGGAAGAAAACATCATCCGCGTCGTGCCGGCCGGCCTCGGCATTGCCGTCGACAGCAGCACCTGGAGCCTGCCGCCGGTGTTCGACTGGCTGCAGCGCGAGGGCCGCGTCGCGCAGCGCGAGATGTGGCGCACGTTCAACTGCGGCATCGGCTTCGTGCTGGTGGTCGGGCGCGGCCAGGCGGGCGCCACGCGCGACGCGCTGGAAGCGCTCGGGCTGGATGCGCGCACGATCGGCGAAGTGGTCGAGGCCGGCGGCGCGGAGCGCGTGCACATTGCCTGAGCGGCGCCCCGTGCCGGTGCCATGACGACGCCGGGCGTGCCGCCGCGCGATCCGGCCGCACCGCTGCGGATTGCCGTGCTGGCTTCCGGACGCGGCACCAACCTGCAGGCGCTGCTGGATGCGCGCGCGGCCGGCACCCTGCCGGTCGAGATCGTGCTGGTCGCCGGCGATCGCGCCGAAGCCTCGGCCCTCCGCCGCGCCGAGGCGGCCGGCATCCCGACCGTGGCGCTCGACCCGAAGGGTTTCCCCGACCGCGCCGCCTTCGACCGGCGGCTGTTCGAAGCCGTTGCCGCCCATGCACCCGCCCTTATCGTGCTGGCGGGATTCATGCGCATCCTTTCGCCCGCGGTGCTCGCGCCATGGGCCGGGCGCATCCTCAACATCCATCCTTCGCTGCTGCCGAAATACCCCGGCCTGCACACGCATGCGCGTGCCCTTGCCGCGGGCGACACGCGCCACGGCGCCAGCGTGCACTTCGTCACCGCCGACCTCGACGCCGGCCCGACCCTTGCGCAGGCGCAGATCCCGCTGCATCAGGGCGACACGCCCGAGGCGATCGCACGCCGGCTGCTGGGCGAGGAGCACCGCCTGCTCGTCGCCAGCGTCGCGCTGGTTGCAAGCGGCCGGGTGGCACTCGACGGCGCGCACGTGCGGCTGGATGGCGAGGTACTGCCGGCGCCGTTGCTGCTGCGCCCCGACGGCACGCTCGCAAGCGCCTGATGCGCTGTTCAGGCGCGGCCGGCGACACTCGCGCGCCGTCCCTGCCGAACGTGCCCATGATGCGATTGCCACTGGCAGCGCTGCTGCTGCTGTTCCTCCTCTCCGCTGCGCCCGTCGCAGCCGCTGCCGCCGACGGCGTACGGCCGTTCCATGCCCGCTACAGCACCGCGCGCAACGGCGACGAACTCGGCTGGACCACGCTCGACCTGCGCGACAACGGCGATGGCACCTGGACGCTGCGGACGGAGACGAAGGGCACCCACGGCCTCGCCCGCCTCGCCGGCGTGCACGTGGTGGAGACGTCGGTCTTCCGCTGGCGCGACGGTCGCCCGGAGGCGCTGACGTACGACTTCCGCCAGCGCGGCGCCCTGCGCCAGCGCACCCGCCACGCCGAGTTCGACTGGAAGGCCGGCGAGGTGCGGGTGCACGAAGGCGGCCACGACCACCGCTATCCCACCACGCCGGGACTGGTCGATCGCCAGACCGTCACCCTCGCCCTCGCCGCGGACCTCGCCCGCGGCCGAACGAGGTTCGAGTACCCCGTCGCGGTGAAGGACCGCGTCGAGCGACGCCGCTACGAACGCGGTCCGACCGAAACGCTGGTGGCCCCGGCCGGCACCTACGAGGGCCTGCTGATGCGCCGCACCGACGACGTCGGCCCCGGCCGCTCGCGCATCGCGCGCAGCTGGTTCGCCCCGGCGCTCGGCTGGCTGCCGGTGCAGATCGAGCAGGTCGAAACGAAGAAGGACGAGGTGATCACGCTGAAGCTGGTCGAGGCGCCGGCGCTCGGCGC
>JAEZQS010000310.1 GCA_023412995.1 Pseudomonadota bacterium | reverse complement strand
CCGTTGGCGGCGGGCGCGGTCGCTTCCGCTTGCCACGGCGTGGCCTTGGCCGGTTGCCCGGGCTGCGCCCGCTGCAGGCCCGAGACGATGACCTGGTCGCCCGGCGCGAGGCCGTCGGTGACGATCCAGTCGCCACCCTGGGTGCCCTCGGTGGCGATGTCCTTGCGCGCGACCTTGCCGTCCGCGCCGACCACCAGCACGTACGCCGATGCGTCGTCGCGCTGCACCGCGGCCTGCGGCACGCGGAACGCATGGCGGCGCTCGCCGAGCGTCGCCGTCATCGTCACGTACATGCCGGGCAACAGCGCGTGCGCGGGGTTGGGCACTTCGGCGCGCAGCGTCACGGCACCGGTCGAGGGATCGACCGACGTGTCGGAGAAATCCAGCGTGCCGGCGTGCTCGTACTCGGTGCCGCCCGGCAGCTCCAGCCGGATCTGCGCCTTGCCGGTGCCGGACAGCGTGGCATTCCCGCTGGCCTGCGCGCGCCGCAGCGATTCCATCTCGGTCACGCTGAGGCTGAAATTGACGTAGAGCGGATCGATCTGGTCCACCGTGGTCAGCAGGGTGGGTTCGCCCTGGCCGACCAGGGCGCCTTCCGTCACCTGCTGCTTGCCGGCGCGGCCGGAAATCGGCGCGCGCACGGTGGCATAGCCCAGGTTGATGCGGGCGCTCTCGACGCTCGCGCGCGCCTGCTTGACCGCGGCGGCGGCGCTGCGCTCGGCCGCCTCCGCGTTGTCGAGGTCGGCGCGGGAAACAAACCCCTTCGGCACCAGTTCGCGCGCACGCTCGGCCGCGACGCGGTTGTTCGTGTAGGTGGCCTGCGCCTGCGCCAGGCTCGCCTGGGCCGCGCTCAGCGTCGCCTGCAGGGGCGCCGGGTCGATGCGGAACAGCACGTCGCCCTGCTTGACGTCGGAGCCCTCGTCGTAGACGCGTTCGAGCACGACGCCGGGAACCCGCGCGCGCACGTCGGCACTGCGGTACGGCGACAGGCGCCCCACGAGCGAGCGTTGCAGCGGCAGTGCCTGCGGCTGCATGGTCACCACGCCCACTTCGGGTGGCGGCATCTGCGGTGGTTGCTGCGGCTGCTCCTTGCCGCAGGCAGCCAGGGTGACGGCAAGCGCCAGCAGGCCGACGCGGGTCAATGCGCTGCGAGACTTCATCGAGGCGTCCTCTTCTTGTTCTGCGATGGAGCAGGGGATGCAGGCGGCAAGCGCCCGGGCAGGGGGTCGCGCGAAGGGGCCCGGACTATACCGGCGAGTACAGGAACTGTCACTGGCCCATTCGTCATTCTCGCAAAGGGCTGCAGCACTGTCGCGTGAAGGAAACCGTTCCCGTCGCTCCACCGGCACCTTCCGCCGAAGCGCGAGCCGCCCGCCAGCAGCGCTGGTCGCAGTCCGGCACCCGGACGATGAACGACAGCCGAACCGCGCATCGGCGGTGCCGCAGGCGCGGAAGGACCTGGCCGCATGCGTGGCGCAAGCCGACATGCGCGGAACACCGGTGCCCCGCGGCGAGGGAAATCGCAGGCGCGCCCGCGCAGCCTGGCGTCTTGCTGCGCCGTTCGCGGCGCGCGCTCCATTGGCTTCCGCAGCGGCGCCAGCGTATCCTTTGAAGTTATCGTTTTTTCCCCTCTGGAACCTCCCCAATGACTGCATCAGGCGCCGCGTCCGGCACGGCTGTCGATCTTGTACTCGCCCATCTGGAGGGCCGGGACGGCACCGCCGACGTGCCCGATGCGCGGCGGTTCGCAGCCGAATTCCTGCGCCGCGTCGGAGCGGACGAACTGGCCACGCGACCTCCGGCCCAGTGGGCGGCACTGGTGCTCTCGGTGCTGCGCTTCGCATCGTCGCGGCAGCCAGGCGTGGCGCTCGTGCGGGTGGCGAACGCCGTCGGCGGCGAGGGTTCCGGCGAGACGCCGCGGACGGTGGTGGACGTCGTCACCGACGACATGCCTTTCCTGGTCGATTCGGTCGGCATGGCGATCCGCGCCAACGGCCTCGCGATCCATCGCGTGATCCACCCGGTGTTCCGCGTGGTGCGCGACGCCGCCGGCCAGGCCAGCCATTTCGACGCGGCCGAAGCCGAAGCCGGCGAAGCCGAGTCGGTGATGCACTTCGAAGTGGACCGGGTCGCGGAGGCCGCCGCCCTCGAGCGCCTGCAGCAGGCCGTCGGCACCGCGCTGGACGACGTGCGCGCCGCCGTCACCGACTGGCAACCGATGCGCGAGCGCGTGCTGTCGCTGGCGGGTGAACTCGCGCAGCGGCCGATGCCGGTCGATGCGACCGGCATCGCCGAGGCACAGGATTTCCTGCGCTGGCTGGCGCAGGACAACTTCACCTTCCTCGGCTACCGCGAGTACGCCGTGGTGAAGACCGGTGACGACGAGGTGCTGCAGGCGGTGGACGGCTCGGGCCTGGGCATCCTGCGTGGCCTGGAGCGCTCCATGGCGCCGCGCTCGCTGCGCAGCCTGGTAGCGACGGGGCTGCCGCAGTCGGGCTCGATGGACGCGATCATCCTGACCAAGACCAATGCGCGCTCCAGCGTGCACCGTCCCGGCTACATGGATTACGTCGGCGTGCTGGCGTTCGACGGCGCCGGCGTGCCGGTGGCCGAGCAGCGCTTCCTCGGCCTCTATACCACCAACGCCTACATGGCGCGGCCGCAGGACGTGCCGCTGGTGCGGCGCAAGGTCGAGGCGGTGATGCGCCGCTCCGGACTGCGCCGCGATTCGCACTCGGGCAAGGCGTTGCGCCACGTGCTGGAACTGCTGCCGCGCGACGAGCTGTTCCAGTGCAGCGAAGACGAGCTGTACACGATCGCGACCGGCATCCTCGCCCTGCGCGAGCGCCCGCGCGCGCGCCTTTTCGTGCGTCGCGACAAGTACGGCCGCTTCTATTCCTGCCTGGTGTACCTGCCGCGCGACCGCTTCAATACCGATGTGCGCGAACGCATCGAGGCGAAGCTCAAGCGCGCCCTGCATGGCGAGCGCGTCGATTCCTCGGTGCACGTGGGCGAATCGCCGCTGGCGATGCTGCACCTCGTCGTGCGCCCGCGCCCGGGCGACCACGCCAGCTACGATGTCGCCGAGCTCGAGGAACGCATTGCCGGCATCGTGCGCAACTGGCACGACGACCTGCGCGATGCGCTGGTGGCGGCGCATGGCGAATCCGAGGGGCTGCGCCTGGCGACGCGCTTCGGCCGCGCGCTGCCGGCGGGGTACATCGAGGAAGTCACCCCGGTAGTCGCCGCGGGCGACGTCGCAATGGTGGCTTCGCTACGCGACGAGGACGACATCCGCCTCAGCCTCTCTCCCTCGCTCACCCGCCCCGACACGCTGCACTTCAAGGTGTTCCGCCAGACCGGCGACATCGCGCTGTCCGAGGTGATCCCGCTGCTGGAGAACATGGGCCTGCGCGTCCTCACCGAGCAGCTGTACGAACTCGCGTTCGAGGAGGGCCGGCTCTACATCCAGGACATCGCGGTGCAGCCGGCGCTGCGCTGCAGCTTCGACATTGCCGAGGTGCGCCAGGCATTCGAGCAGGCCTTCGAGCGCATCTGGCGCGGCGCGGCGGAAAACGACGCGTTCAACAAGCTGATCCTCGGCGCGCGCCTGGACTGGCGCCAGGTGAGCATGCTGCGCGGTTACTGCAAGTACCTGCTGCAGACGGGCGTCACGTTCTCGCAGAGCTACATGGAAGAGACGCTCAACCGCTACCCCGCCATCGCCGGGCTGCTGGTGGAGCTGTTCGAGGCCGGCTTCGACCCGGCGCGCGAAGACGCGACGCCGGAGCTGCTGTCGGCCGCGAGCGCGCGCCTTGCCGGGGAACTCGGCGTGCTGGTCGACGAACGCGTGCGCAAGGCGCATCCGCGCCTGGTGGACGACCTCGTCGCCGTCCGCAGCGAACCGCGCGAACGGCAGATCGCCGTCATCGTCGATGCCATCCGCGTGTTGCTGGAGGACGTGGCGAGCCTCGACGAGGACCGCATCCTGCGTGCCTACCTCGGCGTCATCGGCGCCACCCTGCGCACCAGCTACTTCCAGCTGAAGGACGGCGCGCCGTCGCACTGCATCAGCTTCAAGTTCGACTCGGCGCGCGTGCCCGACCTGCCGCGCCCGCGCCCCTACCGCGAGATCTTCGTCTACGGCCCGCGCGTCGAGGGCGTGCACCTGCGCTTCGGGCCGGTCGCGCGCGGCGGCCTGCGCTGGTCCGACCGGCGCGAGGACTTCCGCACCGAGGTGCTCGGCCTGGTCAAGGCGCAGATGGTCAAGAACACCGTCATCGTGCCGGTCGGCTCGAAGGGCGGGTTCTTCGTCAAGCACCCGCCAGCGAGCGGCGAGCGTGACGCGATCCTGGCCGAAGGCATCGCCTGCTACCGCATGTTCATCAACGGCCTGCTGGACATCACCGACAACCTCGTCGATGGCCAGGTGGTGCATCCGCGGGATGTCGTGCGCCACGACGGCGACGATCCCTACCTCGTCGTCGCGGCGGACAAGGGCACCGCCACCTTCTCCGACATCGCCAACGCGGTCAGCGCCGAACACGGTTACTGGCTGGGCGATGCGTTCGCGTCCGGCGGCTCCGCCGGCTACGACCACAAGAAGATGGGCATCACCGCGCGCGGCGCGTGGGAATCGGTCAAGCGCCACTTCCGCGCGCTCGGGCGCGATTCGCAGACCGAGGATTTCACCTGCGTCGGCATCGGCGACATGTCCGGCGACGTGTTCGGCAACGGCATGCTGCTGTCGCGCCACATCCGCCTGGTGGCCGCGTTCGACCACCGCCACATCTTCATCGACCCGGCGCCGGATGCCGAGGCGTCCTACCGCGAACGCGAACGGCTGTTCCAGCTGCCGCGCTCCTCGTGGGAGGACTACGACAAGGCGCTGATATCCGCCGGCGGCGGCGTGTTCCCGCGCTCGGCCAAGTCGATCCCGCTCGCGCCGGAGGCCTGCCGCGTGCTGGGACTGGACGAGTCGACCGGGCAGCTCTCGCCGGTGGAGCTCATGTCGGCCATCCTCAAGGCGCCGGTGGACCTGCTCTGGAACGGCGGCATCGGCACCTACGTCAAGGCGGCGTCGGAGAGCAATGCCGACGTCGGCGACCGCGCCAACAACGCGTTGCGCGTGAACGGCGCCGACCTGCGCTGCAAGGTGGTGGGCGAGGGCGGCAACCTCGGCTTCACGCAGAAGGGACGCGTCGAGGCGGCGCAGCACAAGGTGCTGCTCAACACCGACTTCATCGACAACTCGGCCGGCGTGGACACCTCCGACCACGAGGTGAACATCAAGATCCTCCTCAACGACGCGGTGCAGCGCGAGGAGCTGACGATCGAGCAGCGCAACGTGCAGCTAGCCGCGATGACCGACGAGGTCGCGCGGCTGGTGCTGGCGGACAACTACCGCCAGAACCAGGCCATCACCGTGATGGAGCACATGTCGGCGCAGCGACTGGGTTCGAACGCGCATTTCATCCGCACGCTCGAGGCCGAGGGCCTGCTCGACCGGCAGATCGAGTCGCTTCCCGGCGACGGCGAGATCGCCGAGCGCAAGGCGCGCCATGCCGGCCTCACGCGGCCGGAACTGGCGATCCTGCTTTCCTACGCGAAGATCAAGCTGTACCAGCAGCTGCTGGAATCGGACGTGCCGGAGGATGCGTTCCTTTCGCGCGAGCTGGTGCGCTACTTCCCGGAGCCGCTGCGCGAGCGCTATGCCGCGCACATGCAGCGCCACCGCCTGAAGCGCGAGATCATCGCCACCGCGGTGACCAACTCGATGGTCAACCGCATGGATGCCACCTTCGTGCTGCGCATGCAGGAGGACACCGGCCAGGCGCCGGCCGCGATCGCCAAGGCCTACTCGGCGGTGCGCGAGGTGCTCGACGCCCGCAGCATCTGGGGCGGCATCGACGCGCTGGACGGCAAGGTCGGCGAAGGCGTGCAGGTGGACGCGCTGCTCAAGCTGTGGGACCTGCTGCGCGGACTCACCCGCTGGCTGCTCAACCACCGCGGCAGTGCGCTCGACATCGCGGGCATCGTGGCGCGCTACACGCCGGGCGTGGCGGACCTGCGCGCCGCGCTGCCGCGGGTATTGACCGCCACCGGCCGTGCCGACTACGAGGTGGACGTGGAGAAATGGCAGGGCATGGACGTGCCCGCCGAACTCGCGCAGCGGCTTGCCGCGATCCCCGTGCTGGGCGCCGCCTTCGACATCGTCGAGGTCGCGCTCGAGAGCGGCCAGCCGGTCGAGCGCGTCGCCTCGGTATTCTTCGAACTCGGCCAGGCGCTCGACATCGACGGCCTGCGCCGCCAGATCGAAGGCCTGCCGGTCGACAGCCGCTGGCACGCGCAGGCCCGCGGTTCGCTGCGTGACGAACTGGCGGCCCAGCACCGGGCGCTGGCAACCCAGGTGCTGGCCGGCGCGGCGCCGGACGATGCCCGCCCGGCGGCGCACTGGCTGGAGCGCGACGACCCGACCCTGCGCTTCACGCTGGGACTGCTGGAGGAAATCCGCTCGCAGCGGGTGGACTACCCGATTGCGGCGGTGGCGCTGCGACGCCTCGCGCAACTGGTGCAGGCGGTGGCGAAGGCGGGCTGACCCGCGCGCGAACGGGCAGGGGCGGAAGGCCGCAGGCGATGGGCGCGCAAATCGCGCGCCCACCCGCTAAGCTCGGGCGATCCTGCCGCCTGCCGGACCGGCCCATGTCCACCCGCATCGCCTTCCTCGCCAGTCCGACCGGAGAAGCCCAGGCCGCGCGCGCGGCGTTGGCGGCGCGCTACGGCGATGCGGCGCCGGAACAGGCCGACGTGGTCGTCGCGCTGGGTGGCGACGGCTTCATGCTGCGCACCCTGCACCGGATGATGGCGCATGCGCGGCCGGTGTATGGCATGAAGCTCGGCAAGATCGGCTTCCTGATGAACCAGCACCACGGCGACGACCTCGGTGACCGCCTTGCGCGCGCGCAGCCGGCGGTGCTGCGGCCGCTGCTGATGTCCGCCGTCACCGAAGCAGGCGGCAGCGTCACGGCACTGGCGTTCAACGAGGTGTCGCTGCTGCGCCAGACCAAGCAGGCGGCGCACCTCGGCGTCGCCCTCAATGGCGTGGTCAAGATCGAGGAACTGATCTGCGACGGCGTGCTGGTGTCGACACCGGCGGGGTCGACGGCCTACAACCTGTCGGCGAGCGGACCCATCCTGCCGCTCGCCTCGCAGCTGCTGGCGTTGACCCCGATCAGCCCGTTCCGCCCGCGGCGCTGGCGCGGTGCGATCCTGCCGGCCTCGACCGAGGTGGCATTCAGCGTGCTCGATCCCTACAAGCGGCCGGTCAGCGCCACCGCCGATTCGCACGAGGTGCGCGACGTGGTCGAGGTGCGCATCCGCGAGTCGGCCGCGCAATCGATGACGCTCCTGTTCGATCCCGAGCACGCGCTGGAGGAGCGCATCCTGGACGAGCAGTTCGAGCTCTGAAGCCGCAGGCGTGGCCGCGGCGGCGGCTCAGCACCCGTTTACGGCAGCGGGCGTACGGTCGGGTCATCGAACGGCCGCGCGGAGGAAACCGCCATGAAACGATTGCTGCTCTCGCTGCTGGTCCTGTGCGGCGCCGCGCTGGTCGGTGGATGCGTCTACGATCCGGCGTATGGCTACGTGCGCAGCGACGGCTACTACGGCGGCGGCTACTACGGAAGCGCCTACTACGGCGGCGGGTACTACGACGGCTATTACGGCGATGGCTGGTATGGCCGGCCGTATGTCTACGACTACGGTCCGTCCTGGTACGGGTCCTACGGCTACTCGCCGGGCTGGTACGGTCCGTCCATCGGCATCTACTACAGCAACAGCCACCATGGCGGGCGCCACTCGCACCGCGACTACCACGGCGGCTCGCACCGCGGGCATCGCTGACCGGACCGGTGTCTGTCCGCCACCGCGCGGCCGGGGCGGGCCGGCCCCGCGGGGCGCGGGGGCGTACCCCCCCCCCCGCGGCGCGCATGTCAGTTGGAGCTGATCCAGCGGCTGTATTCGGCGCGCGAAACGCGCATGTCGCGATTGCGATCGGCGTGGATGAAGTCGTTGGCGAGCGGGGGATAGGCCTCCGCCTCGCTCGTGGTGATCTGGCCGCTGCCGTCGGTGGCGAGCTGCTCGAACGGCGGTGGCGGGCCGAAGTCGCGGCCGGGCGGCTGGCCCCAGTTCACCGTCAACGGCCCTTCAGGGGTCTGGTAGGTGGTGGTGCGGGTGTCCTGCGCGGCGGCGGCCGCGCTGGCGAGGGCGAGCAGGAACAACGCATGGCGTGGCTTCATGGGTCACCTCGGGGTTCTGGAACGGGTGCCGCGCGGGATTCCGCGGTAGAGCAGCGGGGGCCCCGGCGCAGTGGCAGGATCATCGCCGCCAGCGGATTAACCGCTGCGAACTGCCGGGACCGGGCTTCGATCGCTGACACACCGCTGCCGATACGGAACAATGCGGCATGCTCCGCCCCGCCGGTCTGCTGGTTGTCCCTGTCGCCCTGTGGCTGGCGCTGCTGGTGGGCTGCGAGCGGGTGCCTGCGCCGGCGGACGCGCCGCTGGTCGCCGCGCCGGCAGCGCCGTCCCTTCCGTCACGGCAGCCGCAGGACCTTGCCGCCGCGGCAAGGCCCGAACCGCCGGCTGTGGCAGCAGCCAGCGGAGAACTGCCGCATCCGGCGTATGTCGCCGCCGCGACCACCTCGCCATGCCTTGCGCAGAGCGTGCCGGCGCAGATGCCACGCGCCGTGACGGTGCACCGCTGGACCGATGCCGCGGGCATCACGCATTACGCCGACCGGCCACCCTCAGCCGGCGTGCAGGACCACCGCGTGCTGGAAGTCGCGGGTGCGCCTCCGGTCGCGGTGGACGCGCGCGGCTACGACGTCAACCTGCCGGACCAGCTGCAGCAGCGCGCGGTTGCCGATACGCTGGGCGTGCAGCGGATCCTGCGCGACGCCCTGGGTGTCGAGCCACCGGGGGCGATGACGCTGCACATCGTGTTCGTGCGCGCGGCGGATGCCTATGCGCGCCTGGTCGGTGAGCCGTCGCTGGCTTCCTCCGCGGGTGCGTACTCGACCGGCACGCGCACCATCCACGTGCGCATGCAGGCGAGCGACGAGGCGACGTTCGCCGTGCTGCGGCACGAAATCACCCATGCGCTGGTGCACGAATCGATCGGCAACCTGCCGACACCGCTCAACGAAGGCCTCGCCGGCTACTTCGCCCGCTACCGCACCGCCGGCATCGGCGGGGAAGTCGTGGTGGGCGCCGGCCCGGCCGCGCTGCAGCGGGCAGCGACAAGCGGCGACCCCGGCGAAGCGCTGGTGGACCTGCTGGCGCGCGAAGGCGCCGCGTTCTACGCCGCCGACACGGCGGTTTCCAGTCGCGAAAGCCGCTACCTGCGCGCCTATGCGCTGGTGGCGTTGCTGATGGGCGACGCGCAGGGGCGCTCGGCCCTTGCCGGCGTGCTGGCGGCGCAGCGCGCGCAGCCGTGCCGCCCGGTCGCGGCCGAACAGGTGCTGGACGGCGCGTTCCCGGGTGGGCTGGCGGCGCTGGCGCTCGCCTGGAACGGCTTCATGCAGGCACCGCCGGATACGGTACGGACGTACTGAGCGGCGACGGGGTCGCCTTGCTGCGCGTAGCGCCGGTGCATCGGGTCCGGCGCGATCGCGTGCGTATGGCAAGTCCGCTAGACTGGTCCCGCTGTGTTTGCATGGTCACCGTTCCTGGCGACCCGATGCAGCACCGGATTCCCGGCACGCTCCATCGCTTCACCTGCACGCCTGCACACCCAGTGATCGACACGCCCGCAAGGGAAACAGTCAATCAGTCTATCGCGGAGGGTTCCATGTCCGATCGTCAGGTGGGCACCGTCAAGTGGTTCAACGAAAGCAAGGGATTCGGCTTCATCAGCCGTGACAACGGGCCGGATGTGTTCGTGCACTTCCGCGCCATCAGCGGTACCGGCTTCAAGACGCTGCAGGAAGGGCAGAAGGTGTCCTTCCGCGTCGTGCAGGGCCAGAAGGGCCTGCAGGCGGAGGACGTCACGGCTGCCTGAGCCGGCGGCGTGCGTTCATCGGGGCCGCGG
>JAEZQS010000337.1 GCA_023412995.1 Pseudomonadota bacterium | reverse complement strand
GGGCTGGCGCGGCGTGTCGCGCAGGACGGCGCGCTGGTCAGCGAGTTCCCTCCCGGCACCGCGCCGCATCCCACCCACTTCCCGCGCCGCAACCGCATCATCGCCGGCCTCGCGCTGGGCACGCTGGTGGTGGAGGCCAGCCTGCGCTCGGGTTCGCTGATCACCGCGCGCGATGCCGCCGAGGCGGGGCGGGAGGTGTTCGCCATTCCCGGCTCGGTCCGCAATCCGCTGGCGCGCGGCTGCCACCAGCTCATCCGCCAGGGTGCGCGGCTGGTCGAGTCGCCGGCGGAGATCGTCGACGAGCTGGCGCCGCTGGCGCAGCGGCTGGGTCTGCGTCTGCGCGAGCGGCTGGCGGAAGGCGGTGCCCGGGCGGACCCTTCGCCGCCCTCGCCATCGAGGGATCCCGAGCAGGCACGGCTGCTGGCGGCGCTCGACGAGGATCCGGTCGGCATCGACGAGCTCGCCGTGCGCAGCGGCTTCGGGGTAGCGCGGCTGGCTTCGTTGCTGCTGCTGCTCGAACTCGACGGTGCCGTGGTGGCCACGTCGGGCGGCGCCTGGGCGCGTCGCATCCAGGCATGAGACGCGCGACGGACGGCGCTGCGCGGAGGCCGTGCCGGCACGGCTTGACAGGCCTCGGGCCGCTGTGTCCACCATGGAATAAGGAGCGCCCGGCTTGCCTGGCGCGCAACCGCCCCCACAGGAGCTTCACGGTCGCCGCCTTTGCCGGACGCGGCAACCGCGCTGCCGACCCTGCCTGTTCCACCGCGCGTCGAACGCGCGAGCAGCGCCGGCCCCCCGGCCCAGGATCCCCATGGCAAAGAACCTCCTGATCGTCGAATCGCCAGCCAAGGCGAAGACGATCAACAAGTACCTCGGCAAGGACTTCCACGTGCTGGCGTCCTACGGCCACGTGCGCGACCTCGTGCCGAAGGAAGGCGCGGTCGCGACCGACCGCGGCTTCGCGATGAACTACGAAGTGATCGACCGCAACGAGCGGCACGTCGACGCGATCGCCAAGGCCGCCGCCAAGGCCGACGCGCTCTACCTCGCCACCGACCTCGATCGCGAAGGCGAGGCGATCTCCTGGCACATCGCCGAGATCCTGCGGGCACGCGGCCTGCTGGAAGGCCGCGCGCTGCACCGGGTCGTCTTTTCCGAGATCACGCCGCGCGCCATCCGGGAGGCGGTCGCCAGTCCGCGTGCCCTCTCGATGGACCTGGTCAACGCCCAGCAGGCACGCCGCGCGCTCGACTATCTCGTCGGCTTCAACCTTTCGCCGGTGCTCTGGCGCAAGGTGCAGCGCGGCCTGTCCGCCGGCCGCGTGCAGTCGCCGGCGCTGCGCATGATCGTCGAGCGCGAGGAAGAGATCGAGGCGTTCCGCGCGCAGGAGTACTGGACGATCGAGGCCGCGTGCGCGCATCCGGACCAGCCGTTCAAGGCGCGCCTGTCGCGCCTGCGCGGCAAGAAGTTCGAGCAGTTCGACCTCACCAACGGCGAGGATGCCGAGGCGGCCCGCAGTGCGCTGGTACGGGCGGCGCAAGGGCGCCTGGTGGTGGCCAACGTCGAGTCCAAGGAGCGCAAGCGGCGCCCGTCGCCGCCCTTCACCACCTCCACCCTGCAGCAGGAAGCGGCGCGCAAGCTCGGCTTCACCACCAGCCGCACGATGAAGATCGCGCAGGGCCTGTACGAAGGCGTCGCGCTCGGCGACGAGGGCGTGGTCGGCCTCATCACCTACATGCGAACCGACGCGGTGTCGCTGTCGGCCGATGCCATCGGCGAGTTGCGCCAGGTGATCGCGAGCGACTTCGGCCCGCGCGCACTGCCGGAGCAGCCGCACTATTACCGCAACAAGTCCAAGAACGCGCAGGAAGCGCACGAAGCGATCCGCCCGACGGTCGCGGCGCACCGCCCGCGTGACATCGCGCACTACCTGAGCGACGAGCAGCGCAAGCTGTACGAGCTGATCTGGAAGCGCGCCGTCGCCTGCCAGATGCAGCACGCCACGCTCAACACGGTCAGCGTGGACCTCGATCCCGGCCTCGATTCGATGTTCCGCGCGAGCGGTACCACCGTCGTCGATCCCGGCTTCCTCGCGGTGTACGAGGAAGGGCGCGACGCGAAGAACGCCGAGGACGAGGACGAGGGCCGCAAGCTGCCGCGCATGGTTATCGGCGAAGCCGTGCCGCTGCAGGCGATCGACGCGGACCAGCATTTCACCGAGCCGCCGCCGCGCTATTCGGAAGCCTCGCTGGTGAAGGCGCTGGAGGAATACGGCATCGGCCGCCCGTCGACCTACGCCAGCATCATCCAGGTGCTGCTCAACCGCGAGTACGTGATCCTCGACAGCCGCCGCTTCAAGCCCACCGACGTCGGCCGCGCGGTGGCGAAGTTCCTTTCCGGCCATTTCGCGCGCTACGTCGACTACGACTTCACCGCGCGCCTGGAGGACGAGCTCGATGCCGTCAGCCGCGGCGAAGAGGACTGGGTGCCGCTGCTGGAAAAGTTCTGGAAACCGTTCAAGGCGCAGGTGGACGACAAGAGCGAGACGGTCGACCGCTCCGAGGCGACCGGCGCACGCGAGCTGGGGCCCGATCCGAAGACCGGCAAGCCGGTGTCGGTGCGGCTCGGCCGCTACGGGCCGTATGCCGCCATCGGCACCAAGGACGACGAGGAGAAGCCGACCTTCGCTTCGCTGCGACCCGGGCAGAGCATGCACACCATCACCCTCGCCGAGGCGCTGGAGCTGTTCAAGCTGCCGCGCAACCTCGGCCGCGGGCCGGATGGCGAGGACGTCACCGTCGGCGTCGGGCGCTTCGGGCCGTTCGTCAAGCAGGGCGCCACGTACGCCTCGCTGCAACCCGGGGACGATCCCTACACGATCGAACTGCCGCGCGCGCTGGAACTGGTCCGCGCCAAGGCGGAGGCGGCGGCCAACCGCATCATCAAGGACTTCGGCAACGGCATCCAGGTGCTGAACGGGCGTTACGGACCCTACATCACCGACGGCGAGAAGAACGCGCGCATCCCGAAGGATCGCGAGCCGCGCGAGCTGGCCGAGGAGGAATGCCGCGAGCTGCTGGCGGCGGCTCCCAACCGGCCCAAGCGCGGCGGCGGCCGCTTCGGCAGGAACCGCGGCGGCGCGCGCAGCGGCGAGGGTACTGCGGCAACCAAGTCCGCCGCACCGGCGAAGGCGGCGGCGAAGAAGGCCGCGACGAAGAAGGCTGCAACGAAGAAGGCTGCAACGAAGAAGCCGGCAGCGAAGAAGGCCGCGTCGCGCAAGGGCGCCGCGGCCAAGAGCAGCGCGCCACGCAAGGGCGCCGCGCGCAAGGCCGCGGCGGGCAAGCAGGCCAGCCGCGCCTGATGCAGGCGATGGACGCCGGCCTCGCCGACGCCGTCGCCGCACTGCGCGCCGGCGGCGTCGTCGCCTACCCGACCGAGGCGGTGTACGGCCTCGGCTGCGACCCGCGCGACGCCGTCGCGTTCACGCGGCTGTTCGAACTCAAGCAGCGCCCGCCCACGCAGGGCGTTCTGCTGCTGGGCGCCGATTTCGACCAGCTCGCGCCGTGGATCGACCTCGATGCCACGCCCTCCGAAGCACTGGAACGCGCCCGCGCCAGCTGGCCCGGTCCGCATACCTGGATCTTCCCGCGCGCGCCCGGTGTCCCGGCGTGGGTGGCGGGGGCCCATGCCGGCATCGCGTTGCGGGTCACCGCGCATGAACCGGCCGCCGCCCTCTGCCGCGCCTTTGGCGGCGCGCTGGTCTCCACCAGCGCGAACCGGCATGGCGAGCCACCGGCACGCAGCGCAGCCGAGGTGTCTGCCGCCTTCGGGGCCTCGCTGGACGCGATCCTGAACGGCCCGACGGGGGGGCTTGAGCGGCCGACGCCAATCCGCGACGCTATCAGCGGGGCGATCGTGCGTTTGTAGGTGCTGGAGGGAGGATGTCCGCTGTCGTCGAAACCGGCGCGCCGGCTGGCGCGTTGCCGCTGGTCGCGCGTGCGCAGGCCGGACGCCCGTTTGCCTGGGCGGACGGACGCGCCATCAGCGTGGGCGAGTTCCTCGCCGACGTCGCCGCCGCCGCCGCGTCGCTGCCGCAGGCCGCGGCCGCCGTGAACCTGTGCGAGGACCGCTACGCCTTCCTGGTCGCCTTCTGCGCCCTGCTCTGCCGCGGCCAGGCCAACCTGCTGCCGCCCTCGCGCGCGCCGCATGCCGTCGACGAGGCGCTGGCGACGTGCCCCGGCAGCCAGGTGGTCGGCGACACCGCGCTGCACCCGGCGCCGGCCCGCTACCACCGCCTGCCCTCGCCCGGTTCCAACGGGGTGTGCGATGGCGTACCGGCCATCCCCGGCGACCAGCTGGCGGTGGTGGGATTCACCTCCGGCAGCACCGGCCAGCCGCGCGCCAACCGCAAGACCTGGCAGTCGCTGTGCGCCAGCAGCGCCTGCAACATCGCGGCACTGGAAGCCGTACTGGGGCTGGCGCCGGGCGAGGTCGCACACGTGGTCGCGACGGTGCCTCCGCAGCACATGTATGGCATCGAGCTCTCCATCCTGCTGCCGCTGCTGGGGCCGTTCGCGGTCCATGGCGGCCGGCCGCTGTTCCCGGCCGACGTCGCCGGCGCACTGGCGTCGGTGCCGGCGCCGCGCGTGCTGGTGACGACGCCGGTGCACCTGCGCGCGCTGCTGCGTGATCGCGTGCGACTGCCGCCGCTGGTCGCCATCACCTCGGCGACCGCGCCGCTGCCGCCGGACCTCGCGGCGGCCGCCGAGCAGCATTGCGGCGCGCCGCTGCTGGAACTCTTCGGTTCGACCGAAACCTGCGTGATTGCACAGCGGCGCAGTGCGCTGGGCGAAGACTGGCAGGGCTACCCCGGCATCGGGGTGCGGCCGCAGCCGGACGGCACGCTGGTCGAGGCGGCCTGGTTCGAAGGCCCGGTCAGCCTTCCGGACGTGATCGAGCCGCTGCCCGGCGACCGCTTCCGCCTGCGTGGCCGCCAGGCCGACCTGGTCGAGATCGCCGGCAAGCGCGCCTCGCTGGCCGACCTCACCCGCCGCGTACTGGCCCTCGACGGGGTCGAGGACGCGGTCGTGGTGCAGCTGGACGAGGCCGACAGCTTCGGCGTGCGCCGCATTGCCGCCCTGGTGGTCGCTCCCTCGCGCAGCGAGGCGGAGCTGCTGGCGGAACTGCGCGGGGCGATCGATGCCGCCTTCCTGCCACGCCCGCTGCGACGGGTGGCGGCGCTGCCGCGCAACGAGACCGGCAAGCTGCCGCGGGCGGAGCTGCTGGCGGCGTTGCAGGGAAATCGGTGAGGGGCGTACCGGGACGAGAGGGCGGGCCGAGCGCGCCCTGCCTCCGGGGATGAACGAACGATAAACGCGTCCCGGGCGGCTCTGGAAACTTTCCCCCTGCATCCCGATCTATCTCACCGGGCGCACGCAACGGCGCCCTGGTTGACTCACCTCCCTGAGTGCAACCCGCGAAGTCCGGTCCCTCCCCAGACCGGTCTTCCACCCGCCCCGAGGGCTCCCCCTGGCCCTCGGGGCATTTTCTTTTCCGGGCCCCGGAAATCGCGTCTCGCGCTTCCCGCCCGCCGTCCGCAGGATGCGGCAAGTCCGTCGGATGCGGTAAGCCGAAGGCGCACCGCATCGCCTCGCGAAGGATCGAGGTCTTCGCTGCAAGCGGGGTTCCGCGACGATGCGGTAAGCCGAAGGCGCACCGCATCACCGCGCGAAGGATCGAGGTCTTCGCTGCAAGCGGGGTTCCGCGACGATGCGGTTCGCTGCGCTCACCGCATCCTACGGGCTACGCGCCCTCCGCATATCACGCCCCCAGGAATGTCCCTTCTGCGCT
>JAEZQS010000308.1 GCA_023412995.1 Pseudomonadota bacterium | reverse complement strand
TCGGGACGATGCGGTTCGCTGCGCTCACCGCATCCTGCGGCTCCCAGGTTTCGTAGTTTCGTAGGATGCGGTCAGCCGAAGGCGCACCGCATCGACCCGCGAAAGCACAACGGCATCACGGTCGATGGTGTGTCGGGACGATGCGGTTCGCTACGCTCACCGCATCCTACGGCTCCCAGGTTTCGTAGTTTCGTAGGATGCGGTAAGCCGAAGGCGCACCGCATCGACCCGCGGAACGACAATGCATCGCGGCCGATGGCTGTCGCGACGATGCGGTTCGCTTCGCTCACCGCATCCTACGGCTCCTCACGTTTCGTAGGATGCGGTAAGCCGCAGGCGCACCGCATCATCGATCGGCGGCAATCAATCGAACGGCATTCCCGTGATGGGCCGAGGCGGTTCCGCCCAGTCTGCCGGACAAATGCCTTTCCGCACGAATGCGTGGAATGACGAGTAGGGCCATGCTGCTGCGGATTTCGCGTGGCCGTGTTTCACCGGGTTGTAGTGGATGTAGTCCGCGTGCCGGCGGTAGTCGTGCTCGTCCCGAATCTGGTGCTCCCAGAAGCGGCGTTGCCAGATTCCCCGCTCGCCGCGGCTCCTGCGGCTGGCACTGACGGGCTCGGTCGTCGGTAGCGCGCGCGAGAAGCGTCCCTTGATCAGTGCCCAGCGGGTAGCGTAGTCGGCGTCGCCGGCGGGCAGTCGCCACAGGCAATGCAGGTGGTCGGGAAGAACCACGATCGCATCCATCCCGAAGGGGTGGTTCGCACGCACGCGGGCAAATGCCTCACGCAGGATGGCGACATGGTCAACCAGCAGGCGAGTCGCGCGGCGCTCGGCGAGGTTGACGGTGAAGAACCAGGTCGCGCCTGGCGTATGGGAACGGCGGTAGCGGGTCATTCCGTGACCTCGGAGCTTCGCAGGATGCGGCAAGCCCAAAGCGTACCGCATCACCCGCTAAACCAAGCCCCCATCGGGGCAGGCGTCGCTCGTGGCGATGCGGTTCGCTTCGCTCACCGCATCCTGCGGCTCCCGGCTTTCGTAGGATGCGGTAAGCCGCAGGCGCACCGCATCGACCCGCGGAACCACGGCTCCATCGCGACCTATGCCCCACTCCCTGCGCGGTGGCGATGCCGTTCGCTGCGCTCACCGCATCCTGCAGCGACGGTGGTCCCGGAATCGATGCGCGGAATTGCCGAATAGCGTGGTCCGCGATGCGTCGCAACCAGGGTCCTCTCAATCGAAGCCGTTGGCGAACACCGCGTCGAAGTCGCCCGGTGGCAGGTCGGTGCCCTGGAAGATGCCGAGCGGCGCGTAGCCCGTGTAGCCGGGGAACACGTGGTAGATGTTGGGATTGCCCATGCGGCGGATGAGGGCTTCGGAGATGACCTGGCGGTAATCGGTGGTCACGGCGACGTCGGTGCCCTGGTAAAGCTGTTCCGCCGAGAGTCCCTGGAAGCTGCCGAACACCGCACCGCCGTTGACCGAGCCACCGAGCGCGAGCATCACGTTGCCGTAGCCGTGGTCGGTGCCGCCGTTGGAGTTTTCCTGCACGCGGCGGCCGAACTCGCTCACCACCACCACGCTCACCTTCTGCATGTAATTGCCGGAGGGGTCGCTGGCGAGGTCGGTGAAGAAGGCGCCAAGTCCCTCCGACAGGCTCTCGACCTGGTTGCCGAACCAGTCGTAGCTCTGGCTGGGGTTGCCCTGGCCGACGTGCGTGTCCCAGTTGCCGAGGTCGATCGTGACCGCGCGCAGGCCGAGCCCCAGCTTGACCAGGTTCGCAACGTCGCGCAGCTGGTCGCCGAAGCTGCCGTTGTAGGCGAGGTCGTAGTCGGCGCCGCCGGATGGCTGGTAGGCGTCGAAATCGATCGGCCGCAACAGCGCGAGCGAATCGAGCGTTTCACGGCCGGCATTTTCCAGCAGGGTGCCGCTGCCCCACAGCGCATTCATGCGCGTGACCGCGCCGGTGATGCCGTTGGCCGGGTCGTCTTCCTGCCACGACCAGTGGAAGCTGTCGAGGCGGAAGTCGCCTGCGCTCGCCATGGTGATGGCATCGGTGCTGCCAAGCAGGCTGCTCGCGGTGGTACTGCCCATCGAGGCGGCCGGCAGGGCGACCGTCGCCGGCAGGCCGCCGCTGGCGAGATGCCGCGTCATCCAGCCGATGTTGGTGCCGGTGCCGCCGCCGAAACCGAATTCGAGGTTGGACTGCGCCTCGAAGTGGCTGCGCACGACCGGGTCGGGCTGCAGCTGTCCCGCGCCCACCACCATTGCGAGGTGGCCGGCCTCGTAGAGATCGCGCAGGGCGCCGGCGCGCGGGTGGAGCGCCCACGCCGTGCCGGGCAGCGCCAAGGCCGCGCCGGCGCCCGAAACCGGCACGCGGGTCGCGCTGCGGTTGGCCTCGTAGTCGCCGCGGAAGGGACTGCCGGAACCGGGCGGCAGCAGGCTGAGGCCATCCATCGCGCCGCGCAGGAAGACCACCACGAGGGTGTCGTCGGTGGCGGTGGCGGGCACCAGCGGCGGCGCGAACCACGCGCGCGCGCGTCCGGCCGTTGCCCCGGCGAGGGTGGCTGCGCAGCAGCCCTTGAGGAAATCGCGTCGGTCGATGCGGATCATGGCGTGGCTCCTACCGGCGCAGGAATTCGGGGCTGCACAGGACCAGCGCGACCGCGGTGCGCAGGCGCGCGATCGTGTAGTGCTTCGACAGGTCGTTCATGTTCCAGGTACCCGAGTGGCTGGGCTGGCCATTGCCGTCGACGTTGTCGCTGACGAGGTCGAGCGGCGCGTCGGCGGCGGCGTTCTGGCGCAGGAAGTCGCGCGCCACCGCGTGCGCCGGGTCGGGCCGGTAGCCGAGGAGGCGGTCGCACCAGTAGCCGATGAGGTTGGCGGCGCTGCGCGTGGCCGGATCGGGAAACGCGGCGAGGCTTTCGCCCTGGATGTCGATCAGGAACGGCTGCGTGTTGTCGTAGCTCTCGCCCTGGTGCATCTCCAGCAAGCGCGGCAGCAGGCGCAGGGTCATGCCGAGCGTGCCGGTGCTGGACCAGGTGACCTCGTCGTCGGGGTAGCCGTTGGGCGCGGGCCAGTAGAAGAGGCGGTGCCCGGCGGCCTGCAGGCGGCCGGTGAACTCCTCCGTCGGCGTATAGGTCGCGGTGTTGTCCGGCACCGGGGTGAAGTCGCCGCCGGTCGCGCGCAGCGCGCTGACCGCGGCCAGTGCGGGACGTTTCATCGCGCTGCCCCAGCCGTCGCGGAACGCGTCGGAGCGAAGGATCACGCGCAGCACCTGCGCGAGCTGGTCCGGTGCCTGCCATGCCTGGTGGAAGACATCGGCGGCCTGCTGGATCAGCGCCGCCGGCGCCGCACTGCCGAGGAAACGCCGGCAGAGCTTGGCGCACACGTGGCGCGCGGTGCCCGGATGCTGCGCCAGCATGTCGTACAGCAGCGTGCCGTCCGCCTGCCGCTGGTAGGCGGGGAAGTAGCGCGCCAGCACGTGCTTGGTGAGCTGGTCGTGGCGCGAGTCGTCGTAGGCGAACTCGCCCAGCGGCGCGCCATTGACGGGTTCGTAGGGCCAGTTGGCGCCGGAAATGGTCCAGCCGCTGAGTGCGCGCGCCGCTTCGTAGACGTCGTCATCGACGTACTTGAGGCGCTCTTCCTCGCCATCCCAGGCGGTGAAGTGGCCGAGCCGCTCCATGTTGGCGAAGCTGTCGGGGTTCTGCACCACGCCGCCGTAGTTCTCCGCGCCGAGGGTGTGCAGCTCCAGCAGCTCGCGCGCGTAGTTCTCGTTCGGGTGGCCTGCCTCGTTGGCGTACAGGTCCAGCATATACATCATCGAGGCGGAGCGGCCGACGGCTTCCACCAGGCTGCGGAAGTTGCCGAGCGCGTGCGCGTACGGGCGGATCGCATCGCGGTCGAAGGCAGGGAACATCGGCCCGCCGTCGTAGTCCCAGCCGAACACGCTGAAGTGGTCGTGCCAGAAATCGACCATCACCTCGTACAGCTGGCGCCGGCTGTAGGCCTGCCGGATGAGGGTGGCGCATTCGGCTTCCGACACCGGCAGCATGCGAACGCTGTAGTTGCTGGTGGCGTGGTGGTCGGCCCACAGCTGCGCCGCGGACTTGGCCAGGGTGGTGAAGCCGGCGCTGGCCAGCCGCGCGTCGCAGGCGCTGTCGGAAAGCGCAGCGGGGTCGAGCTGCTGCGCGAGCCATGCCTCCCAGCGCGCGGCATCGCTGGCGCCGAGGGCATCGAAGGCGATCCGGTCCTGCACCGTGTAGCCGAAGGTGCAGCGGGTCAGCCAGCGCACCGGCGCCGGCGGCAGGCTGAGCGCGGCGGGCGCCAGCGGCTGGTTCTTCGGCTTCACGCCCGTACGGCCGGGCCGGCGCCGGGCAAGCGCGGGATCGGTCAGGCCGGTGCTGGCGGCGGCCAGGGCGCCGAACAGGCGCCGGCGGCTGGCGAGGAAGGCGGCGTTGGCAGTCGCTGCGGCCATGGCGTTGCTCCGTCGTGGCGGGCAGGGCCGGATGGCGTGCCCGCGCAGGCGCGGATTATTGCCGTGGACCGCGCGCGCCGTTGTGACAGCCGACGCGGATCGCAGCCGGGGCTGGAGGATCTAGAGGACCTGCGGTTCGGGCTCGAGCGCGATGCCGAAGCGCGCCCGTACGCCCGCACGGATGCGCTCTGCAAGCGCCCACACCTGCGCCCCGGTGGCACCGCCAAGGTTTACCAGCACCAGCGCATGCTGCGCAGAAACGGCGGCAGGACCATCCTGCAAACCCTTGAATCCGCAAGCCTCCACCAGCCAGGCCGCCGACAGTTTCACGCGGCCGTCCGGCGTCGGCCAGGCCGGCATGCCCGGATGCGCCCGCTGCAGCGCCTCGGCCTCCGCCGGGCTGACCTGCGGATTCTTGAAAAAGCTGCCGGCATTGCCGGTGCGGGCCGGATCGGGCAGCTTGCGGGCGCGCACGCGCCGGATCGCCGTGGCGATGCGCGATGGCGTCGGCTCGCCCGCGCCGAGCGCGGCCAGCTCCTCCTGCACGCCGGGATAGCCGGTGCGCAGCGGGCGCTCGTGCGGCAGCAGGAAGGTGACACCCGTGATGACGTAGCGGCCGGGCGCGTGCTTGAACAGCGAGTCGCGATAGCCGAACCGGCAGGCGGCACGATCCAGCCGGCATGCGGCCCCGGTGGTGCGGTCGAAGGCCTCGACCGATTCGATGAATTCGCCCACCTCGCCGCCGTAGGCACCGATGTTCTGGATCGGCGCGGCGCCCACCGTGCCCGGGATCGCGACGAGGTTTTCGAGGCCGCACAGCCCCTGCGCCAGGCTCCAGCCGACGAAGGCGTCCCACGATTCGCCGGCCTCCACGCGCACGCGCGTCCTGCCTCCGTCTTCGTCCATCACGCCGATGCCGCGGGTGCGTACCTGCAGCACGGTGCCGGGCCAGTCCTGCGTGAAGAGGACGTTACTGCCCTGGCCGAGCACCAGCAGCGGACCGTCCCCGATGTCGCGATCGGCCAATACCCCGGGCAAGGCCGTCGAATCGAGCAAGGTTACGAGCCGGCGCGCCTGCGCCGGCACGCCGAACGTCGTGTGCGTGGCAAGCGGGGCGTCTTCGGCCCGCGTGCAACCGGGGTGCACGGGCGTGCCGGCTGCCGTGCTAGCCATGTCGCCGCACCAGCGGCCGCAAGGCCTCGACGCACTCGCCGACCAGCGCGGGACCGCGATAGACGAGGCCGGTATAGAACTGCACCAGGCTGGCGCCCGCCACCACCTTGGCGGCAGCGTCCTTGCCCTCGAGGATGCCGCCGACGCCCACCAGCGGCACCTTGCCGTCGAAGCGGCGGGCGAGTCCTGCCAGCACGGCGGTCGATCGCGCCAGCAGCGGCTTGCCCGAAAGCCCGCCCGCCTCGGCGGCGTGGCGGTCGCCCGCGACGGCGCTGCGGTCGATGGTGGTGTTGGTCGCCACCACGCCGTCGATGCCGGCGTCGAGCAGCACCGCCGCCATCGCGTCGAGCGCCGCCTCGTCGAGGTCGGGCGCGATCTTCAGCAGCATCGGCTTGCGCTGGCCATCGCGCGCGGCGAGCCGTTCCTGCGCCTCGCGCAGGGTGCCGATGAAGCGGCGCAGCGTTTCCTCTTCCTGCAGGTCGCGCAGGCCGCGGGTGTTGGGTGAGGAGATGTTGATGGTGACGTAGCTTGCGCGCGCATGCACCCGTTCGAGGCAATGCAGGTAGTCGTCCGTCGCGCGCTCGTTGGGCGTGTCCCTGTTGCGGCCGATGTTGATGCCGAGCACGCCGCGCCATGCCGCGCGTTCGACGTTGCGCACCAGGACGCCGACGCCGGCGTTGTTGAAGCCGAGCCGGTTGATCACCGCCTCGTGCGCGGGCAGGCGGAACATGCGCGGCCGCGGATTGCCCGCCTGCGGGCGGGGTGTGGTGGTGCCGACCTCGATGAAGCCGAAGCCGAGCGCCGCGAGCGCATCGACGTGCGCGCCGTTCTTGTCCAGTCCCGCAGCGAGGCCCACCGGGTTCGGAAAGTGCAGGCCGAAGACGTCGAGCGGCAAGGGCGGGGCGAGCGGCGCCAGCAGGCGGCTGCCATGGCAACGGAAGGCGGCGTCGATGCCGGCCAGCGCGAGGTCGTGGGCGCGTTCGGCGTCGAGGCGGAACAGCAGCGGTCGGAGGAGCGGATACATGCGCCAGTCTAGCAGTCGCCCGCGCGCGACCGGCCGGCGCCGGGTTCGCCACGCGGCGGGCTCGCGATGCCCGCGTGGGCGGCAGTCTCGCGCAAGGCCGGCAGGATCAGCTCGCCAGGTGCATGAAGAAGGCGAGGCCGCCGAAGAACGCGAAGATCACCAGCACGGCCATGACCAGCATGGCCAGTTGCAGCCAGCCGAGCACCAGGCCGGCAACGGCGAGGCCGTCGCCCTCCATCGGTGGCTGCGTGGCGCGGATCTCGCTGCGCGCGGCATGGCCGCAGATCACCGCGACCAGCGCGCCGACGAATGGCAGGCACACCCATGCCAGGATCCCCGTGACCAGGCTGATGACGGCAAGCGTGCTGGTGCGGGCGGTCACGGCATTCATCTGGCGGCATCCGGTGGCGAACGCGACAACGCAAGGGTAGTCGGCCGCCACCGGGGTGGCAATCGGCTACGGCCGTGGAGGAGCCGGCGGCTGGCCGGGCCCGTTCGCATTGCCGTTGGCGGCGAGGCCGTCGGCCGGCGGCAGCGGGAACTGCACGCGCGGTTCGGGGGCGACGGCGCCGGGCGGAAGTGCAGCCGGCACCGGCGTGCCGGCCGGACCGAGCGACGTCACGAACGCATGCAGCGCGGCCAGGTCGCGCTCGCTCATCGCGTTGAGCGCCCACCACGGCATCGGCGGGCGGGTGGTGAGCGTGTGCGCGTAGGCCGTGAACGCGTCGCGGTCCATCTGCGCGAGGCGCAGGCGCAGGTTGGGAGCGTAGGTGGTGCCCCAGGCGCCGGACCAGCCGACGCGGTTGCCGAGCAGCCATTGCGATTCGGGCAGGCGGCCGCCGGATTCGGGGAACCCCGCGGTATGGCAATCGTTGCAGCCGCCGATCATCACGAGGTAGCGGCCGCGCTGGACGAGCTCGTCGGCGCCATCGCGGGCGGGCCCGGCGGCGTGGGCACTGGAAACGGACAGGCCAGCGCCCAGCACGAGCAGGGCGGCAGGGAGGAAACGGGACATGGCGACACCGGCACTGGCTGCGCGGGATGCGCGCCTTCGTTTTCCACAAAACGGAATGCGGCGCCGTTTGCTGTCATGCCGCGGCAAACGTGGGCGCTGCCATGGCGGCAACGCCCGCGGGCTGCGGCGGTCAGACGGTGAACTTGATCCCCTGCGCCAGCGGCAGCGCGTCGGAGTAGTTGATGGTGTTGGTCTGCCGGCGCATGTAGGCCTTCCAGGCGTCCGAACCGGACTCGCGTCCGCCGCCGGTCTCCTTCTCGCCGCCGAACGCGCCGCCGATCTCGGCGCCGCTGGTGCCGATGTTGACGTTGGCGATGCCGCAGTCGGATCCGGCTGCCGAAAGGTACTGCTCGGCCGCGCGCAGGTCCTGGGTGAAGATCGCCGAGGAAAGGCCCTGCGGCACCGCGTTCTGCATCGCGATGGCCTCCTCGAGCGTGGCGAAGGGCATCACGTAGAGGATGGGCGCGAAGGTTTCGGTCTGCACCACCTCGGCGTCGTTGGTGAGCCCGGTGATGATCGTCGGCAGCACGAAGTTGCCCTTGCCCTCGATGGCGGCGCCGCCGGTGGCGACGGTGCCCCCTGCGGCCTGCGCCTTCCCGATGGCCGCCAGGTACTGCTTGACCGCCTCGGGGCTGTTGAGCGGCCCCATCAGGGTGGTCGGCAGGGTGGGATCGCCGATCTTCTTCTCCACCTGCTGGTAGGCCTTCACCAGGCTCGCCACCACGTCGTCATGGATCGCCTCGTGCACGATCACCCGTCGCGTGGACGTGCAGCGCTGGCCGCAGGTGCCGACCGCGCCGAACACGATGGCCGGGATCGCCAGTTTCAGGTCGGCGCTGCGGTCGACGATGATGGCGTTGTTGCCGCCCAGTTCCAGCAGGCTGCGGCCCATGCGGCGCGCGACGCGTTCGCCCACGGTGCGGCCGACGCGGGTGGACCCGGTGAAGCTGATGAGCGGCACGCGAGCATCGTCCACCAGGGCCTGCGACAGCTCCGTGCCGGCGTCGTTGAGCAGGAAGAAGATGTCGGGGAAGCCCGCGCTCGCGAGCGCTTCGTTGCAGATGCGCATCGTCGCGATCGCCGACAGGGGCGTCTTCGGTGACGGCTTCCAGATCGTGATGTCGCCGCAGATGGCGGCGAGGAACGCATTCCACGACCATACCGCGACCGGGAAGTTGAACGCGCTGATCACGCCCACCAGGCCGATCGGGTGCCACTGCTCGTACATGCGGTGGCCGGGGCGCTCGGAGTGCATCGTGTAGCCGTAGAGCATGCGCGACTGGCCGACGGCGAAGTCGGCGATGTCGATCATCTCCTGCACCTCGCCATCGCCTTCGGGCTTGATCTTGCCCATTTCGAGCGCCACCAGGCTGCCGAGGGCGTCCTTGTGCCGGCGCAGCGCCTCGCCGCACAGGCGGATCGCTTCGCCGCGCCGCGGCGCCGGCGTCGTGCGCCACAGCGCGAACGCCGCCTGGGCGCGCGCGATGATGGTCTCGTAGTCGGCCTTGCTGGCCGCCTGCACCGAGGCGATCACCTCGTTGGTGCTCGGGTTCACCGGCTGCAGCAGGCCCGCGTTGGTGGCAGCGGACCATTCGCCCTGGCCGAGGTAGCTGCCGGGATTGCTCGGGCCGAGGCCGAGCGCCTCGAGGATCTGTGCGGACATGGGGACTCCGTTGGGCGGGGCACGCCGCAGGGGCGCGCGAAACCGCCCATTCTAGCAGCCCGCGCCAGTCCGGTCCGCCGGCTGGCGACCCCGACAGGATTCGAACCTGTGACCTCGCCCTTAGGAGTGGAAATTACCACTGGTTCAGGATCAATCACTTAGTCGCAGAATCAACCGCTTACATCCTTGCGAACCGTCGCGAAACGTCGCAGAATGCGCCCTGTTGCACTTACCCTGCACTTATGCCGCCGCTCGTCTGGCACTTCCGGTTTCGAGGGAAGTCCGCGGCCGGCGCACTTAGGGCCAAGGCGCCTGGGAGTTCGCGATGAAGACGAGGCTGACGCTGCGCACGGTGGAAGGCGCAAAGCCGTTCAAGGCGCCGTATGAGATACGCGACGCCGATATCGTCGGCCTGCTGCTGCGCGTGCAGCCGTCGGGCGTCAAGACGTTCTATGTCGAGCTGACGCGGGGCGTCCGCGTCCGGCTTGGCCGCTATCCCGTGCTGACGGTCGAGGGCGCGCGCGTGCAGGCCAAGGCCAAGATCGGGGAGTTCGCCGCCACCGGCGAGCGACCAAAGCCGAAGGTGAAGGTGACGACCTTTGGCGACTTCATCCGTGACCACTACGCGCCATGGTTCGCTGCGGAGCGACGCACGGGCGATCGGAACATTGCGGTACTAGAGGCGGAGTTCGGCGACCTGTACCGCAAGCCGCTGGCAGACGTGAACGCCTGGACGGTCGAGAAATACAAGGCCGCGCGGCTGCGCGCCGGGATCAAGCCGGCGACCGTAAACCGTGACGTGGGACGCCTGCGGGGCGCGTTGTCAAAGGCGGTCGAGTGGGGCTTGTTGCAGGAACATCCGCTGCGAAGCGTGAAGCGCGCCAAGGGCGAGGACAACAGCCGCGTGCGCTACCTGACACCGGCTGAGGAAAAGGCGCTGCGCAAGGCACTGGACGCGCGCGAGGCGCAGTTCCGCGAGCGGCGCGAATCCGGCAACGGCTGGCGAGAGGATCGCGGCATAGCGCCGCTGCCGGCGATCAAGGGCTATGCCGATCACCTGATGCCCATGGTCCTGCTGTCGCTGAATACCGGCATGCGGCGCGGCGAGCTGATCGCGCTGGAATGGGCCGACGTGAACCTGCCGGGCAAGATGCTGACCGTCCGCGCGGAGAATGCCAAGTCCGGCAAGGCGCGGCACCTTCCGCTGAATGCCGAGGCGCTGGCCGTGCTGAAACGCTGGCGCACGCAACGCAAGGACGATGGGCGCGTCTTCGGGTTGCTGGACGCAAAGACGGCATGGCGCGCACTTCTGGCCGACGCTGGCATCACCGGCTTCCGCTGGCATGACCTGCGGCACGACTTCGCATCCAAGCTGGTCATGCGCGGAGTTCCGTTGAACACCGTGCGCGAGCTGCTAGGGCACGCGAGCCTTGCCACGACTTTGCGCTACGCGCACCTGGCACCGTCGCACCTGGCGGATGCCGTGGCAATGTTGGGGAGTGGGCGATGAAGTCGAGCGTGGAACAACAGCTGCGCATGCCTTACCTCTTGTCCCTCGCTGACGCGCTGGACGGGGACGCGGCTGCAGGGAAGTTTCTTATGGTCGAGCTGGCCCTGCTCCTACAGAACGGCATCCCACGTGATGCTGCAAAACTACTTGCCAGCATGTTGCTTGATGTTGCGAATGGAACAGACGCAAACGTGGCGCTGCATGTCCAACAGCGCGGCGCCCCGCGGAATCAGGCACGCGATATCTGGATAGCAGGGCGAGTCTCGGAACTGCGCAAGGACTACGCCAGCGCGGAGCAAACATATCGAGCGGTGGCGAAAGAACTTAAAGCATGGCCTGACGAGCGAATTACGGCTAAGCGGGTGAAAAACATCTATCTACGGTGGCAGGACGTAACCGATGAAGGCTTAGTGCGAGCAAGGCTCCGGCAAAAAATCATGGAAGTTGCGGCGAAGAAGCACGGAAAGAACAATCAGAAGTTGGCCCAATAAGGACCGGGACTTTTAGTGGGCCAGTAGGCGCCCGCACGCTCTCTCCAGCCGCGACATATCGCGGCGCGACGGAGAGAGAGAATGCCGAAGATCGAACCCCTGAAGCTGAGCCTTCAGGCCATTGTTGAAGCCACGGGCGAGAGCTTGCCCGTGGTCCACGACGCCATCCGCGCCGGCCACCTTGAAACGTTCCTGGTCGGACGCAGGCGCTTCGCCAGACCCGACGCAGTGCGCGCGTGGGTGGATTACCTGCAAGCGCAGAGCGACGCCGGGAAGCCGGTTGTGTATCGCGCCCGATCCGCGGAGCGGAGGGCGAGCGCATGACCGCCGCCATCCTGAGTTTCGACGCGGCCCGCCTGGGCCATCGCACGCGCACCCGTGACGAGCTGGTCGCGGAGCTGGTCGAGGGCTGCATAAGCCTGGCGCACCTGGCCGATGCGATCGAGCGATCCGACCTTGCGGGCGACCTGGAGGCAGCGACACGCACCGTCGAGGGCGTCCGCCGCGTGTTGACGGAGCTGCGCGTGGGAGGTGCCGACCATGGCGCCTGAAACGCGAAACCCGCGCATGGCGGGCTCCGGGCATTCCAATCGTCTTGGCGGACGGATTGATTATGCCGCACTCACGGGCCGCTCGCAATCCAGCCGTCTAGACGTCCAAACGTCACGCAGCCTGCCGGCAAACTGGCGCGCCCGCATGCCTGATCCTGCCCGCTACTACGCGGCGGCTTTGGGCAAGCTGGCCCGTGCCGATGCGAAGGGCTGGGCTGCCTGCCGCTGCCCGTTCCACCAGGACGCGCACGCGAGCGCATCGGCGAACATCCTTACCGGCGGTTTCCGCTGCCATGGATGCGAGGCACGCGGCGACTTGCTGGCCTTCCATATGCGCCGCACCGGCCTGGCGTTCAAGGATGCCGTCCGCGACCTGCTGAGGGCCGCGCGATGAGTGCCGTCCTGAAGGAATCACCTGAGTCCGCGGAGGATGCCGCGCACCGTCTGACAGCCGGTGCACGCCGCAAGGGATTCGTCCCTGCCGGCCTGCACTGCTATGCCGACGCGAGCGGACAACCCCTGTTCCATCGCATCCGGCTGAAGCATCCCGATGGCCGCAAGTGGATACGTCCGATGCACCGGGCCAGCGACGGCTACAGCATCGGCGAGCCGCCGGCACCCGCCGAGGGAAAGCCGCTATATCGCCTGCCAGACCTGGCAGCCGACCCCGCCGCCGTCGTCTGGATCGTGGAGGGCGAATCCTGCGCCGATGCGCTGGCCGGGTTGGGCCTGACCGCCACGACAAGCGGCGCGGCCGACTCCGCCGCTGCCGCGGACTGGACGCCACTACGCGGCCGACACTGCGTCGTCTGGCCGGACCTTGACGCGGCCGGCGCGCGCTACGCCGATGCCATCGCCGAGTTCCTGGCGCGGATCGGATGCACCGTCGAGAAGGTGGACGTGGGCGCACTCGGGTTGCCCGAGAAGGGCGATTGCGTGGATTGGCTGGCGATGCACCCGGAAGCGACCGCCGAGCATGTAGTGGCGCTGGCGCGTGTCGGCGGCAAGGAAGGCGATGCCGTCGCCCAGGCGCTATCCGCGTCCGTGGTCGATCCCGGTGCGCTGTTCGAGCCGGCGATCCTCGCCGAGCTGCGACGCATCCGGGCGCAGGAGCCGGCGCGCTATGCCCGAGTGCGGGCACAAGCCAAGGAGGCGCGGGTTCCGGTAGGCGAGCTGGACCGACTCACGGCAGCCGCCGGGGAAGCGGCTGGTGACGCCGACGTGTTCGAGGATATCGAGCCGTGGGCGGAGCCGGTGGACGGAGCCGCGTTGCTGGGCGACCTGAACGCGCAGTTCCGACGGTTCGTGATTGCCGATGAGCCGACGATCCGGGCCGCGGTCCTGTGGGCGCTGCATACGCACCTGGCGGATGCCTGCACCGTGTCGCCCATTGCGAACGTCACCGCGCCTGAAAAGCGGTGCGGCAAAACGATCCTGCTGAACGTCCTGGGCCGGGTTGTCCGCCGCCCGTTGATCGCATCGAACATCGCAACGGCCGCGCTGTTCCGCAGCATCGAGCTTTGGGCGCCGACGCTGCTGATAGACGAGGTGGATAGCTTCCTTCGCGAGAATGAGGAAGCGCGCGGCATCTTGAATGCCGGGCTGTACCGGGATGGCGCGTTCGTGATCCGCTGTGTAGGCGACGACCATACGCCGACCCGCTTTAGCGTCTGGGCGCCAAAGGCGCTGTGCGGCATTGGCAAGCTGGCCGACACGCTGGCCGACCGCAGCATCCCGCTACGGCTGCGGCGAAAGACGCCGGGCGAGCGCGTGGAGAATCTGCGGCACTCCGACCCGCACCAGTGGAACGTGCTGGCTGCACGGATCGTGCGGTGGACGGATGACAACCGCACCCGCATCGCCGCGGCGCGACCGGCGCCGGTCGAGGGCATGCACGACCGCGCCAACGATTGCTGGGAACCGTTGCTGGCGATCGCGGATGCTGCCGGGGGCGACTGGCCGAAGCTGGCCCGCCACGCTGCCATGGCGCTGCATGGCGTCGAGGGCGACGCGCCTAGCGTGAACGCCGAGCTGCTGGCGGACATTCGCGAGGCCTACGGAACACGCGATCGTCTGGCGACTGCGGAGCTGCTGGCGGCACTGGTAGCCGATGAGGAATCCCCGTGGCCGACATGGAACCGGGGCCGACCGATGAGCGCGCGTCAACTGTCCGCGCGCCTGGCGGAGTTCGGCATCCGGCCAGGCACCATCCGCATCGGGGCGCAGACCGCGAAAGGCTACCTGCGATCCGCGTTCACGGATGCGTTCGACCGCTACCTTTCCGGCGAGGGGGAGGTTTCATCCGTAACACCGTCACAAGCCAATGCTGGCGCGGGTTTGCGGGCTTTTCCATCCGTCACAACCGACCATCGTGTTACGGATGAAAGCACGCCGAAAGCCAGGCGTGGCGCGGGTTGTGACGCTGTTACGGATAGAACACCCCTGCCGGCGGGGATGGAAGGCACGGAGGCGATCGACCTATGAGCGCGACCGCCGAAAACCTGATCCGCGACCTTGCCGGGCGTGGCGTGCGCCTTACCGCCCATGGGGACCGGCTGCGCGTGGAGGCGCCAGCCGGAACCCTCACGCCGGAGCTGCGGGAGATGCTAGCCGGTGCCAAGCCGGCGATCCTGGCCGCACTGGCTGGCGGCATCCGCGAACACCTGCTGACCCTGGCCGGCGCCGAGGGCATCGCGCCGGACCTGATACATGCACTGGACGGTGCCGACGTGGAGGCGTGCGCCGGGCTCGCCGATGAAACCCTGCGCGCCTATGTCCGTGCGCTGGCCGATGCCGACCTGCGCGAGCGAGGCCAGCGGCCGGCCGACGAAACCGCACCGGCACTGTGCCGCGCCTGCGGTCCCGTATGGCTGGCGCCGGAGGTGGCGAGCGCCGCGCCTATCGTCGCAGGCTGGCCGCGCGTACTCGGTTGCCCCTGGTGCCACGTCCGCAACCGCGACGCGATCCCGCGACCGCTGGTGACGTGCGCCGAGTGCCGGCACTTCATTCGCGACAGCGTGAACCCGGCTGCTGGCATGGGCACCTGCACTGCCACGCGCGAGCCGATGCCGAGCGAGGCGCCGACGTATCCGCGCGCGTCCCGCTACTGCGCCGAGTTTCGGCCGGAGGTCACGCCATGATGCCGGTTACGGAAGCCGCCAAGGAGCTAGGCGAGCGTCCGGGCACCGTGCGCCGATGGGTTCGCGAAGGGTGCCCGTGTACGTCACCTGGCCGGCGCGGTCGCGGGCACGCGCTCACGGTTGATATCGAAGCCGTGCGGCAATGGCGCGAGGCACGCGAGCGCAAAGACTCGGGGCGCGCGGCGCTGATTGTGGAACTGCGCGCCGCAATTCCCGGCATCGTGGCTGACGCGGCATTGCAGGCATTGGGCGAGGCGTCACCGCAAACACAAGGTGGCGCTGAACTTCGCAGGCTACGCGCGGCGACTTCCGCCATGGCGCGCAATACATCCGATGCACTGCTGCACTACCTGTGGAACAAATTGCACGGCGGCGACTGATTTTCGCCGGTCCGTGGTCCAATGAACTGTCCCGTCGTGATGACGGCATATCCCAACAGAAGGAGCACCATCTTGGAACCGATCCAAAGGGCATTCATCCGCCGCGCGCAGGACGCGCTGGCGCTGGCAGGTAGCGAAGGCAGCGAGAAGGCAGCACGGTTCATCGAACTGGCCCGCTGCATGGCGCTTGCCGGTCCCGGCGAGCTGCCGCACGTTCTCGCAAAACACCACGACGAAGGCATCCGCGGGCTTTGCGAGCGCGGCGCCGTCGGGCTGGGCGAGTGGAGTCCCGAAGCGGCGGCACTGGCGCAGGCGTTCATCGCATCGGTTGCGGAAAGTTCGGTTCTGGACGGGATCACACGATACGCCACCGAGCTGCCGACGGGCGCGAGCAAGGCGCTCATCGCGAGCGGCTTTTCCGCGAACGTCGCGACCGAAGGCGATCCCAAGGTTGTGAAGCGGCCGGGCCTGGACCTGGGCGACGTGGAACCGACGAAGGCCGCGGCCATCGTCGTGCTGACAAAGGAGCTGGCGCGGTTCGGCGGGCAGTTCAAAGCCATCCTGGAACGCGAGCTGGCCGCGTCGATCACGCGCGCGACGAATGCCGCCGTCCTGGCGATGCTGGTGGACACCGGGACGACCGACGTTGCCGGAAGCGGCGATCCGCTGGACGACCTGCGCGCCGGCCTGCGTGCCGCCGGACCGTCGGAGGGCTACGTCGTGGCCGCACCATCGGGTGACGTGGCATGGCTGGCGACGCATCCCGCGAACCGTGGCGCAGGCATCCGCGGCGGCGAGTTCGTGCCGGGCGTGCACCTGGTCGCGATCGACGACGCGACGCACACGACCATCATTCCCGCAAGCCGGCTGGCGCTGCTGGATTGGGGTTTGTCGATCGCCGGTGCCGAACATGCCAGCGTCAACATGGCGGCATCGCCCACTTCCCCGAGCAACGTCGTCAACCTGTGGCAAACCGGCGCAGTGGGCCTGCTGGCCGAACGCCGCTTTCACCTGGCCGGCGATACGTCGGGCGTCGTCACCGTCACCACGGGGAGCTGATGCCATGACGATTGAAACCTACCGGGCGCAGTTCGTCGCCGACAACCTGCTATGGCGGGAACGTCTCGGCTACGGGCCGCGCGACTTTACCGTGCGGCCGATCAAGCGCGGGCGCACATTGGCAATCGTCGCGTTCGCGCAGGATGAATGGCTGCACGAAATTGTGATGCCGGCGCGCGGGATGCACCCGGACATGCGCGTTGCCATCGCCGAATCTTTCCGCGCGGCCATCGCGGGGGAGGATGCCGAGCTGCGGAGGTCCGCATGACTCCGACCGCCACCGTGGAGAGCGGGCGCCGCATCATCCGCGGTATCGCATCGTCCATTAACGAGGATCGGCACGGCGATATCGTCATGCCGCGCGGGCTGAAGTGGGGCGCGCTGCCGCTGCCTTTGTTGTGGCAGCACTCACACTCGGATGTTGTCGGCAAGATCACCGAGATCACGGCGACCGCATCCGACGTCCGCATCGTCGCCGAGGTCGGGCGCGGGTTCGGCCGGGCGGATGAAGTGTTCGCAATGATCCGCGAAGGCTACGCCGCGGGCCTTTCCATCGGGTTCATCGGCAAGAAGCACGAGGCGAACGGCGCGCGCGGTTTGAAGTGGCTGGAAGCCGAGCTGTTGGAAGTCTCCGTCGTGAGCGTCGCAAGCAATCGCGAGAGCCGCATTCTCGACGCAACCGGCAAGGCACAGGCCACGAAGCAAGGCGAGGCAGTGTTGCTGCTCGGCCATCCTCGCTATGAACAGGACCGCTGGGCAAAGCTGGGCCATGCCGGCGCCGTTTCACTCAAGAGGGCGACACGATGAACACAACCGACATTCCCGCGGACCTGCGGGCGATTGCGCGTGCGCGCGGGCTGGACCTGGAAGCGAAGGCCGGAACCTTCACCGTCCGGCATGGGCAGACCGTGCGGCTTGTGGCGCGCGACGTGGGCGAGCTGCGGCGCTGGCTGCGATCCGTCGCCAGCATCATGCGGACGGCCTGACGTATGGACGTCCCATTGCTGGGCGAGGACTGGCGGCGGTTCTGTGACCTGTGCGCCGAGGCAAAGGCAGCCGGCTATTGGCTACAGGACACCCGCCGGGACGTGGCCGAGCGGTTCGAGCTACGGCGCGCGCGTCGGGTTGTCTGCACCGCATCGGACCTAGACGCGCTGGCTGACTGGCTGCGCGGATAAGGGGGCGGGGGCGCCGCGCAATCTGCCGGCGCTTCCCGCGTACACCGGTGCTGCCCCTTTCTTACCACGAAACCCGGAGTTTCCTTTGAAAAAGTCCAACCCGAAACCCGCCAACACGGCACCGCCAGCGGGCTTGTCACCTGCGGCCGTGTCCTGGTGGAAGCGGCTCCACCACGAGTTCGACCTTGCCGACGAGGGCGCGGCATTTTTGCTGGAAAGCGCATTGCGCGCGTTCGACCGGATGAATCAGGCTGCCGAGCTGATCGACAGGCATGGCGTCTGCATCCTCGACCGCTACCAGCAACTCAAACCGAACCCGGCCGTCGCTGCGGAACGCGATTCGCGCGCCGCGATGCTGCAAGCGTTCAAGGCGCTGAACCTGGACGTGCTGCCGCCGCAGAAACCTGGCCGTCCACCTGGGAGCTAGAGACATGACGACACCGCGACGCCGCAAACATACCCAACAGGCCGGCCGCATCACGCCGGACGCCATCGCTGCGTTCCGTGCCGGCGACGCCATCGCGCTCGCGCGTGCGCTGCGCCTGCCGCCGTGGCACGCATCACCGCTAGAGGCCGTGGGCGCCTGCCCGTGGCCTTGCACAACCGGCGGTGCGGCGACGTGGGCCGATGCCATCGAGCTACGCGCGCAACTGGAGGCGGCATGACCACGATCCGGCGCAAGTCTCGCCGACGCGTCGCCCTGCCCGAGGTGCTGGCCCTGTATTGGGCCGGCGAACCGCCACCGAATCGTGAGGGCACGCCAGAGGAAGCGACACTGATCTCCGATGCCTATTTTTTCGGCGAGGGCCAACCCGAAACGTGGCCGTGGCCCGGCGAGTCCTGGCGGCATCCGCATACAGAGGCGTGGTGGGCGTGGGAGGATGCCGTAGGCGCTTCACCGCGCAGCGTGTAGGAAAGTCGCCTGCGCGGCCGTAGGCTGTTCGGGTAGATTTGCTCGGACTGCTGCGGCAGCATCGTTGTTTTGCGCCGCGGCCTGTTTGCGCCGGCCTACACAAGCCGCGGTCAACATCCTACACACCGCGTGGTCAACACCCTGCAAGCGACCGCGGCAACGTCCTGACTGAGGATGGCGGCTGCGCGACCGCACCCCGGATGCCGGTAGTCCGGCGCGATCCTGCGCTGACCGAACCCGCCGCATGGCGCCGTGCGAAGCCGGCACGGGCCGTGTAGGAAATCCGACCCGACGGAGTAGGGAAACCGCCTGCGCGCCTGTCGGAGCGCCGCGTATCGGCCTGTGCGATGCCGGCGCCTACGATGGCGCCATGGCCCGCCGTCGCCCCGCACCCGATCTATCCCGCGATCCGCCGTTCTGGATGACACCTGCAAGCGCGTGCGACCGCTGCGGGAAGTTCGGATGCGGGCTACACGCCGCGGGGAGCGAGACGGAGCCAGGCGTTGAATGTCCCTGCGGCGGGCACCAGCGGCACCGTGCGTTGTGGCGGTTCGTCTGGTGCGGGCCTTGCCGCGGCAAGGGATGCGCGTCGTGCCGGTGGAAGGGGATGGTTGCGGTGGCCATCACTGGTGGAATCCACCAGTGAGCGGGGCGCGCACTGAGGAGGCGCGTCCGTCGGTTTTGCACGGTGCACTTACGCTGCACTTAGACGGTCGCTGCAAAGTCCGCGATGTTTCGTAACGCATTGATTCTAATGCGACCCCGACAGGATTCGAACCTGTGACCTCGCCCTTAGGAGGGGCGCGCTCTATCCAGCTGAGCTACGGGGCCGGAACGCCGATTGTAGCGGCTCGCCGCCGCGTGCCGATGCCAGGCTCTTCCCGGCACCTTCGTGGCCCGTTACACCCGCACCGCGTCGAAATCAGCCGCGTGCGGGTGGCTGCCGGCCGACTCGGCGCCGGGCTCGCGCACCAGCAGGGTCGTGTGCAGGCCGGCCTCGCGCGCGGCGTCGAGTTCGGCGGCAATGTCGGAAAGGAACAGGATGTCGCCGGGTGGCAGGCCGATCGCCTCCGCGATCGCGCGATAGGACGCGGCCTCGCGCTTCGGCCCGACCTGGGTGTCGAACCAGCCGTCGAACAGCGGGGCGAGGTCGCCGGCCTCGCAATGGCCGAAGAAGAGCTGCTGCGCTTCGACCGAGCCGGAGGAATAGACGTAAAGGCGCAGGCCCGCGGCCTTCCACGCGCGCAAGCGCGCGGCGACTTCGGGGTAGACGTGCGCGCGGAAGCTGCCGTCTTCGTAGCCTTCGCGCCAGATCATCCCCTGCAGCGCCTTCAGCGCGGTGGACTTGCGGTCCTCGTCCATCCAGCGCAGGAGCAGTTCGATCAGTTCCTGCCGCTCGGCCGAGACCAGCCCGGCTTCCTCGGCGGCCTCGTGCAGCCAGTGTTGCACTTCCGGTTCATCCGCATGCAGGGTGACGAACGCCGGCAGGCGCTCGCGTGCGTGCGGGAACAGCACGTCCTTGACGAAGCGGATGGAACTGGTGGTGCCCTCGATGTCGGTGAGGATGGCCTGGATCATGGTGCGTTTCCGGTCGGAAGGGGAAGGGGCGGATGCCGGCGCGCACGCGCTGCCGCGTCAGCCGCCGGATCCGCGCGGCGCCATGCGCGGGAAGCGTTGCGCGATGTCGGTGCCGGTGAAGTCGGCCACCCAGCCTTCGCGGTTGGTGAACAGGCGGATCGCGACGAAACAGGGCGACTCGCTCATGTCGAACCAGTGCGGCGTGCCGTCGGGCACGCCGATGAGGTCGCCGGCCTCGCACAGCACCTCGTACACGCGCGGCCCGATGTGCAGGGTGAACTGGCCCGAACCGGCGACGAAGAAGCGCACCTCGTCCTCGCTGTGGGTGTGCTCGTCGAGGAACTTGCGCCGCAGCGCCTCGCGGTCGGGATGGTCCGGCACCAGGCTGATCACGTCCACCGCGCAATAGCCTTCCTCGCGCATCAGGCGGTCGATGTCGCTGCGGTAGGCGGCAATGACCTGCTCCTGGCTGGCGCCCGGCTGGATCGGCTCGGCCGCCTCCCACTGCTCGAAGCGCACCCCGGCCTCGCCCAGCGCGCGGGCAATCGCCACGGGATCGGTCAGGGTCGCCAGCGGCGCATCCGGTCGCGCCTCGTCGAAAATGCGCAAGCGGCTCATGGGCGGTGCTCCTCCAGTCGCAGCAGGTCCATTTCACATCCCAGCAGGAAGTCGAACGCTTCGAGGTGGCGACGTGCCTCGGGCATGTCGCGGCCCCAGGCGTAGATGCCGTGGCCGTCGATGAGGTAGCCGTGCAGCGGCTTGCCGCCATCGAGCCAGCCATCGACCGCCCGCTCGAGGTCGGCCATGTCCTGCGAATTGGCGAATACCGGCAGCTCCAGCACGCCTTCGTGCGAGTGCGTGCCGGCAATCGCCTTCTGCAGCTCCCAGCCCTCGAAGCGCACGACGCCGGCGCGGGCGAACAGGCGCGAGGCGACGGTCTGCTGGCGCGAGTGCGTGTGCAGCACGGCGCCGGCGGAGGGGAAACGGCGGTACACCTGCACGTGCAGGGCGGTCTCGGCCGAGGGCACGGCGTCGCTGCCGACGACGCGTCCGTCGAGTTCCACCACCAGGATGTCGTCGGGCCCGAGCCGTCCCTTGTCGCGGCCGGAACGGGTCACGGCCGCGTGCGCCGCGTCCAGGCGCATCGAGAAATTTCTGCTGGTAGCC
>JAEZQS010000293.1 GCA_023412995.1 Pseudomonadota bacterium | reverse complement strand
CCGATGGCCGGGTGGTGCGGCTGCGCGGCAAGGCCCCGCGAGGCGGGGCGGTCGTCCCCTTTGCGCCGGTGGATGGCAATGGTCCCGGGGCGAGCGCCCGCCGGGCCGGCGGGGCGCTGGAGATCGTCCTCCCCATGGCCTTCTCCAGCCTCTATGCCAAGGTCCACCGCGCCGATCCGCGGCTGCTGATCTTCGATCGCTGCGGCTGGCATGCGGCCGCCGAAGGCCGCATCGATGCGGCGCCGCTGGCCGCCACGCGCCCGGTGGTGGCCAGCGTCGGCTGACGCACCGCCGGCCGCGGTAACGGAATATTACGGGTCCATGGGGGATAATCGCGGGTTTCATGCGCGGCAGTACGCCCCGGCGCGATGCGCGGCGCCTGCCGCCTGCCTGCGGATCTTCCGTATTCCCTTGCAAGGACAAAGACATCCATGACCTACGATATCGGGATCGGCCGTTGCACCGAAGTCGGCGAGGACACCGTCGTCGTCAAGCTGGAAAGCGTGATGGTCAAGCGCCTGTCGCCCAACCATCCGTGGCAGCGTTCGGGCACCAGCCTGCTGCGCCTCAACCGCAAGCTGTGCAGCGCGGTGCGCCCGCCCGAGCCCGACCAGGAGCTGTATGTCGACCGCGCCGCGCTGTCGCGCCGCTCGATGGCTGCCCTGGATCTCGCCGGCGACGGCGAAACGATTTCGGTGGACCTGCGCGCCCTCCTCAACGACCTCGACCCGCAGCCCTCCGCGGGACCGCAGCCGAAGGGCCGCGGCGGCAGCCGCGCCGTCAGCCGCTGAAGCCGTCCTGCAGGGACCACGCGCCGGTTCCCGCGGTTGCCGCCGCAGCGCCGCCGGCGCGGCCTGCCGATCAGGGACGCAAGCGCAAGGCGTAGCCCGGCCCCGGAACGCTCGCGATCCAGTCCGCCTGCCGCCGGCTGCCGCGGTACTTCTGCGCGCTGCCGCCCAGGCCGACCAGGTCGAGCAGCTCGTCGCGCCGCCGGCGGCGGTCGTGCCGGCCCACGCGCCGCACGCGCAACGCGAACTCGACGGTGGCGGCGACGGTCAGGTGTTCGAACAGCGCGTAGTTCTGGAACACGAAGCCGAGGTCGCGCGCCTGCGGCGGCAGCCCGGTCACGTCCTTGCCATCGACGAGGATGCGGCCGGCGTCGGCGCCGACCAGCCCCGCCACCATGCGCAGGATCGTGCTCTTGCCGCTGCCGCTCGGGCCGAGCAGCGCGACCAGCTCGCCATCGTCGACGCGGAAGCTGACGTTCTGCACCACCGCGCGACCGCCGAAGCGCTTGCCGAGCTCGTGTACTTCCAGCGCCATGGCACGCATCCGGCCTGCGGGAAGCGCCATTGTTGGGCAGCCCGGTCACGCCGGCAGTATCGAGCCGGTTACGCCGCGGTTACGGGGCGGTTGCGGCGCGCAGCGGCAGGTGGCGCACGACCGGCGGCGCCGGATGACGCACGCGTCCGGACACGCGTCGATCACCCACCCCGGAAACGCGTTGGGCCACCTTCGCAGGTGGCCCAACGGCTTCCAAACTGGTCGGGGTGACAGGATTCGAACTTGCGACTTCTACCTCCCGAAGGTAGCGCTCTACCAGGCTGAGCTACACCCCGATGCACCCGCCGCGGCGGGCCGCGCATTCTATCGAGGGGCCGGCGGGTCGCGCAACCGCGGGAGGCTGCCGGCCTGCCGCAGGACCTTGCCGGGGTCGGCATGGCGCGCCTACTGCGTGCGAGGGACTTCCGGTGGCGCGTCGTTCCCGCGATGGTGACCACGCAGGGGTTGCGCCCGGAGCCGCCATGCGGGTGGCAGGCCGTGCAGCGTTGCGGCGCTGCGGCCTGCTGCAGGGACCGATGCCCGAAAGGGGCCGCAGCGCCCCCGCTCCCGGCCGCTTCACCTGCCGATGCAGACGGGTCGCCCGCTGTCGTTCCACACGCTGAGGCGCCCGATCGCCTGCGGGTACAGGTCCATTCGCGCGCACGTACCGCGGCCGGTATCGACCTCCACCTGCACATCCCAGCTGGCGATGCCGCTGTCGTAGCGCGTGCTCCTGCGGATCGTCGAGTAGAAGGAATCGCCGCTGAAGTTGATGTACAGGTTCATGCCGGCGGGACCGCCCTCGCTGGTCGTGTCGTACAGGTGCATGCCGCGTTCGTCGCGGCCGATCAGGGCGGTGCCGAGGAAGTCCCCATGCTCGACCACGATCAGGGCTTGCCCGGCTACGAGGGCGCGGATCCTTGCGGCGGCGCCGGGCGGCGGGCGGTCATCGACACGCGCTGCCGGCCCCGCGGTGGCTGGCGTCGCGGGCGCCGCGAGGTCCCCGCGGGAAGTCGATCCAGGTGGCTGCCCGGGCGGTCCAGGAATTGCCGCAGCCGGCGGCCCGCCGAGATCGGTCAACACGTAGTTGTCGAACACGGCACTGGTGCCGGCGGCATTCTCGCCAAGCACGGCGAGGCCCGACTCGCCGGAGCTGAACTCCCCGTCATGCGCCTCGAGTGAACTGCCATCGGTCGCGGAAAGGCGCAGCCGGTCGCCGGAGCATTCTGCGGCCAGCCGGGTATCCACGCTCCCAGCCATCACGCTCCTGACCGAGCCGCGCGCCAGCACCGTCGGATTCCCATCCCTGACCTTGCCGATCAGGAGGCCGCCGTCACCAGTGGCCAGGAACAGATAGAAGTCCTTCAGGCCGCGCGCGCGGCAATACAGGCCGCCACCTCCGTTGCCGACACTGGCGTAAAGGAACAGGTCCGCTTCCATGCGCACGTCACCGCCCGCCGGCTGTCGCGGCGCCGGAATCAGGCCGTAGCTGCCGTCCTGCAACGGAGTCATCTGGTATTGACCGCCGGCGTAGGCGCCGAACCCGCCTTCTTCGGGCGATGCCGTGTCCTGGTGCTGCCATCCGCTTGCGGGATTGGAGAAATCGTCCTGCACCAGCAGCGTCTGCGCGCTGGCATGGGTCGTGGCGGCGAACGCCAGGGCGAGGAGGTGGACATGGCAGGGAATGCGGGGCATGCGGGAATCTCCGGCTGCGGCGGATGCCGTGCGTGTCGTGCAGTACGCAACGCAGGCCTCGTTCCACCGACCCTTGCGCCAGCACTGAGCAGCATCTGCCGCGTGCGCTTTCCGCGCTGCTCGCGCCGCCCCGGCGAAGGGGTTCGCAAACAGGTCCGCTGGTCCATGCCAGCCGGCATTGCAGACGGCGCCTGCATCCGGGTGCGGACTGCGCTGCACCCGGATGGCGCCGATTGCATCGGTGGCGACGAAAGCAACACGGTCCTGCGTACTGCGGAGCGGCTGGCCACCTGGCCGGCGTTTCCGTCACCGCGAGGAGCCCCTGATGGTCCGACTGGCAACCTTCTGCTTCAGCCTGGGGCTACTGGCACAGCCACCGCTCGCGCTGGCGAGCGGTTCCGTGCAATGTGCTCCCTCCGACGGCGCGGCGCCGTCCCGTGTGGAACGCACGCGTTTCACCGTCGACGTATCCGGCCAGGGGCCGGATGTGGTCCTGGTGCCCGGCCTTGCCACCCCCGCAGCCGTGTGGGACGCGACGGTCCGCGTCCTCGCGCCATCGCATCGTGTCCACGTGGTGCAGGTGCGTGGGTTCGCCGATGGCGATCCCGGACCCAATGGCGACGGGCCGATGTTGATGCCGCTCGTCGACGAGCTGGCCCGCTATCTTTCGCGTTGCGCCGCGCACAAGCCGGCTCTGGTCGGGCATTCGATGGGCGGGCTCGCAGTGCTCGCCCTCGCGATCGGCCATCCGCGGGTTCCTTCGCGCCTCATCGTCGTCGATGCCGCGCCCTTCATCGGTCCGCTGCTCGCGCCCGCGGCGGCGACGGTGGCGGAGGCACGGCCGCTGGCGGACATGGTGCAGGCGGGGCTCGCCCGCATGGCAGCCAGCACGCCCGTGGCGGTTCCGCAGGGACCCATACCCGACCCGGGGCCGGACAGCCAGTCCGGCGCACAGTCCAACTCCAGACGCGGTCGCACGCTCATCGCAGGATGGCTCTACCACGTCGACCGGCGCGTCGTGGGACAGGCCTTCCACGATGTGCTGACGACGGACCTGCGCGGGGCAATCGCCGGCATCGGGGTGCCCATCGACCTGATCTACGCCGTGGACGAGCGGCGGCAATCGGCGGCACGAACCGCCGAGGCGTACCTGCCGCAATACGCCGGGGCGCGCGACTTCCACGCCACGCCCGTTTCGCCGAGTTTCCATTTCGTGATGCTCGACCAGCCGGTCGCGTTCCAGCGTGCGCTCGAGGCGGCGCTGCAGCGCGCACCCCGGCCCCGCTGGGTCGGCCAGTGATTTCCGCCCCTCCACGCCCCGGCGGTCACGCCTGCGCCACGGCTGCGGCCGGATGCCGTCCGCCGCGCCGTGCCACGCCGGCAAGCAGTACCCCGCTGCTCGCACGGGTCGTTGGTGCGATCGCCCTGGCCGCCTCGCCGCTTGCAGCGCCGCACGAAGGCAACTGGTGCGGGTACTTGCACCCGCACCCCATCGACATGGCCTTCGACTCCGCGATCAGGGACAGCGGCGGCGTGACGGCTGCCATGCGAGACGCCCAGGCCGCCGCGTTCGACGCCTGGGATGCCCTGCTCGAGCACGAGTACCAGGCCATGTTCGCGCTGGCCAGTGGCAGCCGACGCGAGCGCCTGCGCCATGCGCAGCGCGCGTGGCTCGCCTTCGACCAGGCGCAGGCGGCATGGGACCGGGCGATGCACGCGGAGGAGGGCACGTCCGCTGCGCTCGCGGTCGCGGCGGCCGCCACTTCGCGCCGGCGTGCACGCACCTGTGAGCTGGACACCGACCTCCACAGCCTGCGCGAGGAATGACCGCCATGCTGCCCGTTCGCGCGCGCCGGTCGCAAGGAAAATGGCGTGGCACGCCGGCGCGCTCCGTCGGGCGATGGCCTCGCGACCTGCGGACCACGCTCCTTGCATTGCTGCGCAGGAGCGTACCGGCGCGCCGCACGGTTGCGCAGTGCGAATCGTCCGCCCGTTCCGTCGACGCCCTGTTCGAACCGTCCGTGTGCCGCAACTGCGGTGCGCGGCGTGAGCGCCCCTGGTGCGCCGAATGTGGGCAAGGAGTGGTCGGCCGCCTGTCCGTGGGTGATGTGTGGCGGGAGTTCTGGCAGCGCTCGCGATGGTTCGAATCGGCCCATCTGCGTGCTGTGCTGAACCTCGTGCACGGGCCAGGAAACGTGGCGCGCGAGTACGTGCTGGGAGCGCGCAAGCGACATGTGCACCCGCTCAAACTGCTCCTGGTGGTGGTGACCCTGCTGGCATGGCTGCTCTCCGAAAGCCACTACCTGACCGCAGGCCAGGACGAGCTTTCCCGGGAGATGGCGACGCTCGTCTCGTGGGGCCGGTGGTCCTTCACGCTGGGCCTCTTCGCCACCTTCGGCGCGAGCCTGCTGGTGTACCCGCGGCGGCTCGGCACGAACCCCACCGAGCACCTGGTGCTGGCCACCTACGTACAAGCCGTGATCCTGTCTGCCAACGCGATCAACCTGCTGCCGTTGCTGTTCCTCGATACCGCGCGCTGGGTGCCGTGCTGGCGCACGGCGGCCGGCTGGTACATGTGGCCCATCGAGCTCCTCATCCTCGGGTTCGCCTTCAGGCAGTTCTTCCTTCTCGATCTCACCCGCGCCGCTGCCCGTGTGCGGCTGGGGATCGCGCTCGCAACATTCGTGATCGCCAAGAAAGCCCTGCTGCTGGGCTATGGCCACCTCATCGTGCAGTTCGTGCTGCGCACCCCGTCACCCTGAACGCACTGGAGAACCGCCCATGAAAACCCGGCTCGTGCTTGCCATCCTCGGCGCCAGCGTTCCTTTCTGCGGGTGCAGCGCTCCCGCCGATGGCAGCGGCACCACCACCGCCGCAGCGGCGGCACCGGCCACGCCGCTCGTCGACGACGCGCGTGCGCAACGCCTCGCCCAGCGCGTGGCCGACACCCTGCAGGCCTGCTCGTACGACGGTGCGCCGGTGGAGGTGCGCCCGGGTGGCGAAGCGCCGCGCGACTGCCGGGACATGATCGCGCGCGTGATGGAATTCACCGGGTTGCCGCAGAACTTCGACGTCGTCGAAGCGGACGTACCGAACGCCGCCGCCGTCATCGTGCTCGATGGGCAGCGGATTCCGCGGCGCATCATTGCCTTCAACAGCCGGTTCATGGAAGAGGTGCGCCGGCAGACTGGCGGCAACCCGTGGTCGCCTGTCAGCATCATGGCGCACGAGGTGGCTCATCACCTGGCCGGACATACCATCGTGCCGGGTGGCAGCCAGCCGCCGATCGAGCTGGAGGCAGACAAGTTCAGTGGCTTCGTCCTCTACAGGATGGGCGCCAGTCGCGACGACTCGGCCGCTGCGCTGAGGGCGCTGGTACCCGCGTCGGCACCTGCCGGCAGCACGCATCCGGATCGCGACCGGCGCGTGGCTGCCCTGACCGAAGGCTGGAACCAGGCGTGCTCGCAGGTCGGGCGAACCGATTGCGCGCACGGCCTGCCGGCAGGCGGCGTTTCGCCGGCGCCAGGGTCGAACAGCCGGCAACCCGTGGTTCCCACGCCGCGTGCGCCTTCCGTGGCACGGCGCTCGCCGCTGCCGCCGGCAGTCGCCCCCGCAGGGGATCCGGCGGCCACGGCGGTCGTCGCAATGCAGCCACCCACCCCGTCCCGAACGTCGATCCCCAACAAGGGCACGCAGTTCGTCTACGACGAGTACGGCTGGCTGGACGCCGGCATCGTGGCCGACCACGAACGGCAACTCCGCGAGCATGCACGCGAGAGTGGCGTGGAGATCGTCACCTTGCTGGTGCGCGACCTCCATGGAATGAGCGCCGAGGCTTACGCATGGTCGATGCTGCGCCAGCTGCGCGTGGGCAAGCTCGACGTCGGCAACGGTGCCGTGCTGGTGGTGGCCCCCGATCAGGGCCAGGCCGGTGCGGCCCTGGGGCCGGGCGTGGCGCTGGAAATGGCGGACCAGGACAAGGTGGCCACGCTCCGCAACTGGATCCAGACCGCCTGGCCGCAGTGCCGGCGCGCCGCGGCGTGCGGCAACTGGACCGACAACCTGCTGGGAGCGGCCGACCACATCCGCCGTGATACGCGTCATTGGGACTGGACCATCCGCTACCAGGATCTCGGATCACTCCAGCGGCAGGTGGCGGCGGAGTCCGGACGTGGCGTGCCGCCGCAGGACAGCCAGGCCTGGCGCAAGATCGTCGCCTTCAGCGGCACCGTCGAGGATGTCGCGCCGCCAGCGGATGGCAGCGGCGGGTTCGTCAACCAGGCCAGGCTCGAAGGCGGACGTTACAAGGCAATCGCGCTGCGAAGCACCGAGGGCATGCAGGTGATGCTGTACCTCGATCCGCGGTTGGAGGCGCTGATGCCGGCAGGCGCGCTGCGCGCCGGACAGCGCTATGCCGTCGTCGGCCGCGAAGCCGGGGGGTGGGGGGGGGGGGGGGGCGGCCGGCCCCGAACACAACCCA
>JAEZQS010000251.1 GCA_023412995.1 Pseudomonadota bacterium | reverse complement strand
GCGCAGGCACGCGCCCAGCGCGGCCGCGACCCCGGCAACGCCGGTGCGCGGGTGCAGCGCGCGCGGCAGCAGTGCGGCCGCGTCGGCCTGCACGAGGGTTTCCGAAGGCGCCTTCAACGACAGGATGCGCACGTCCACGCCGGCGCTGACGAGGGTCGCGATCTCGCGCGCAATGAAGGTTTCCGACCAGCACGGGAACAGCGACACGACGTACAGCACGCGCAGCGGCGGCAGATCCGGCCTGCCCGTCATGGCTGGCTGGTGCCCGGGTTGCGGGTGACCGACCAGAGCGGACCGGCGCGCCCGCGCAGGAAATCGACCAGGCCGAGGACCGCGTAGCCGTTCATGCGCACGAACGTCGCCGCCATGCGCAGCGGCAGCAGGCGCAGCAGCGCCGGCCGAGCGAGCGCCGCGGCGGCTGCGCCGTAGGCGGCGAGCTGCGCCAGCAGCAGCACGGTCCACGCCGGCGTGGTGCCGGCGAGATGGAGGTTGCACGCCAGCAGCAGCAGCAACAGCCAGGGCGCCAGCAGCCGCAGCCACTTGTGGCCCCACAGGCGCCAGCCCAGCGGGTGCGTCCACGGCAGCAGCAAGGCCGGTTCGCGCGCGATCAGCTGGTAGTTGCCGGCAAGGGTGCGGCGCTTGCGGCGCGACTCCAGCGCGGGATCGGCGGCGGGGCGGTCCCACGCGCGCGCATCGGCGGCGAACACGATGCGCGCACCGCGGCGCGCGATTGCCAGCGGGATCCACAGGTCGTCCAGCACCAGCCCGGGCGGCACCACCGGGAGCAGGGCACGCCGCGCCGCGTACAGCGCGCCGCTGACACCCACCACCGAGCCGCTGGCGGCCTCGGCGCGGCGGATGAACTTCTCGTAGCGCCAGTAGAAATCGACCCCGCCGGCAAAACCGCCCTGCGCCGGCGTGAACATCAGCTCGCCGCTCACGGCGCCGACGGACGGGTCGGCGAGCGGCTGCAGCAGCGCGCGCAGGGCGCCGGGTTCGAGCCGCTGGCGGACGTCGGCAAACACCACCACCTCGCCGGTGAGCTGCGGCAGGATGTCGCCGAGGCAGGCGGACTTGCCGCGCCGGTGCGGGAACACGTAGCGGTGCAGGCGCGCATCGGTGCAGGCGGCGAGTACGGCGGCGGTGCCGTCCTGCGAGCCGTCGGAGGCGACATGGAGGGCGAGCCGCGCGACCGGGTAGTCGAGTTCCGCGAGGTTCGCCAGGCGCGCCGCCAGCTCCGCGCCGGCATCGTGCGCCACCACCACGAGGTCGACCATCGGCTCGATCGGCGCGGCCTGCACTGGGCGCGGCGCCAGGCGGGCGCGCAGCGCCATCGCCAGCGCGTAGCCGGCAAAGGTCCATGCCAGCGCCAGCAGCGACGCGCCGAACAGCAGCGCGCTCATGCCGGGTCTTCCTGGCCGAGCAGGCGTCGGCGCAGGTGTTCGTAGCCGCGCGTGCCGAGCACGCGCTTGGCCAGCCCGAGCGTGGCGTAGCGCAGGCGCGCACGCGCGATGCCGCGCCCCTGCAGCCAGCCATCGAGGGTGGCGGCGTCGAGCGCCGCGGTCACGGCCATCCGCGGCAGCAGCGGTGCGGCACGATCGTGCAGCCGGCCGGGCTGCGAGCCCAGCACGTGGGCGTAGCCGCAGGCGCGCGCGCAGGCCGCCAGCTGCGGCGGGCTGCGTCCCCCGGGCGGCGCCAGCAGGGTCACCGGCTGGCCGATGGCGTCCTCGATCGCCTTGCGCGAGCGCGTCAGGTCCTCGCGCAGCGCCGCGGGCGGAAGTTCGGTGAAGTAGGTGTGGTCCCAGCCGTGCGACTGGATCGACTGGCCCGCCGCGGCCATTTCGCGCAACTGCGTCCAGTCGGCAAAGCCGTGCTTGCCGACGTGCGCCGGGTTGACGAAGAAGTCGGCGCGCGCGCCCTGCGCGGCCAGGCGCGGGAAGGCGAGCGTGTAGTTGCTGAGGTGGCCATCGTCGAAGGTGACGACGGTGCCTTCGGCCCCGGCCAGCCAGTCGCGCGCGCTGACGGCGGGTGCCCCGCGCGAGGCGAGCAGGGCCAGGTGCGCGTCGAGCGCCGCTGGCGCGATACTGTAGTGCGGGTCCTGTCCGGCAGCCGGGCTGCCGGGTCCGGTGAGGGCGTGGTACATCAGCGCAAGGGCGCCGGGCGCGGGCGCGCGCGCTGGGGGAACGGCGGTCATGGCGGTCGTCAGCGTTGCCAGGTCACCGTCAGCATGACCGAGTTCTCGTCGTAGCCGGCGCCGGGGTTCGTGCTGTCGCGGCGCTGGTGCTCGGCCATCAACGTCCACAGCCAGTGGCGGGTACGCTGCAGGTTGAGCGAGACGCCCCACGCGAGGTCGTCGTCGGTGCGCGCCAGGTTGGTGTACTTGCGCCGCTCCTGGCCGACGAATCCGGCCAGCCACAGGGTGGGACGGAAATACCAGCCGGCGTCGGCGTAGTAGCCGGTCGCGCGCTGGTTGGAAAGCGGGTCGTCGACGTAGTCGAGCTTGCGCCAGAACGGCGCCACGCCGACCCGCCAGCGATCCTCGCGATGGGCGACATCGAATCCGACCCGGTGCTCGACGTAGACCTGCGGCGCGACGACGGTGCCGTTGATGCCGCTGCCGATGCCGACGTTGCCGATCTGGCCGGGGGTGAACACCAGGTCCTGCGCGGCATCGGAATATTCGCGCGAGACCGTCGCGCCGAGGCTGGTGCGGGTGCTCGGATCCCAGCGCAGGCTGCCGCGCAGCAGCGCGCCATTGCGGCTGTCGGAGTCGCGCAGGTCCAGCCAGCTGTAGCCGGCCGCCGCCTCGAAGCGGAGCGTCTGCGTGCGGCGCTGGTAGCCGAGGTAGGCGTCCTCGCGGTCGTAGTCGAACGGCCGCGAGGCATCCTCGGTGTAGCGCACTCGGCTGGCGCTGGCCGAGGCACTGACGGTGGTGGCCGGGTCCAGCCGGCGCAGCAGGCTGCCGACGGCGCTGTAGCGGTTGCTGTTGAAGTCGCTGGTTTCTTCGGCGTAGCTGTTGGTGTAGCGCAGGTCCAGCTGGCCATCGAGGGCATCGCTGAACTTCGCCCGCAGGGTCGGGCCGGTACTGAAGACGTTGGTCTGCTGCTGGTTGGACGGGCCGGCGCTTTCCAGCGCGTTGACCGGTTGCCGACCGAGGGTGTCTTCGAACCACCAGTCCAGCCGCCCGGGGCTGATGTGCCAGGCGGCGCTGCCGGCGAACAAAGAACGCAGTTCGTCGGCGAACGACCCGCCGAGGTAGTCGCGGTATTCGAGCGTGCCGGCGGCGGTGGCGCTGAAGGTGGAGCCTTCCTGCGCGACGCGGAAGGCCAGGTGCGGAATCAGCACGTTCTCGCTGACCGGGTCTTCGGCGCTGTAATTGATGTTGTCGCTGTGCTGCACGCTGACGCCGAGCGAGTAATCCAGCACCGGGTCGGCGGCAGCCGGCATTGCGGCGGCAAGCAGCGAGGCGACGGCAATGGCAACGGCGGTTCGGTTGGGCATGCTCGATTCCCCTGGACACTTTCCGGGCTGCTTCCGGCCTCCCCCGGGCGCACCCCTTGCCGCCGGCATCCGGCCGCGTGGCGCGCTGCACACGTGCTACGGCAACTCGTTGAAGACGACGCCTGCAAACCGCTCCGGGTCGAACGCGGCCGCCGCCTGTGCGATCGCCGCCGGCGTGTCGCGCCCGTACCCGGCCACCAGCACGACGAAGTCGGCCAGTTCGGACAGGATACGCGCATCCGGCGAGCCCTTCGTCGCCGGGCCGTCGAGGAAGAGGTAGCGGTCGGCATAGCGGCAGCGCAACGAATCGATCACTGCGCGCATGCGGAACGAGGAAAAGTACTCGCCGCTGATCTCGCGCGGCTTGCCGGCCGGGATCAGGCGCAGGCGCGGGATGCCGGTGCGGTAGATGATCGGCTCGATGCCGAGCGCCGGGTGGTCAAGGTAATCGATCAGGCCGGGCCCGGCGTCGGTGCCGAGGGCCTTGTGTTGGGCCGCATGACGCGGGTTGCAGTCCACCAGCAGCGCGGTCTTGGCCTCGTCGAAGGCGAACGCCGCGGCGAGGTTGCGCGCCACGAAGCTGCCGCCGGAGCCGGAACTGACCGCGGCGACCATGGTGACGAAGTTCTGGTCGCCGCCGAGCGCCAGCAGGCGGGTGCGGATCTCGCGGAAGGCATCGGCCTGCGGGCGGGCCGATTCCTCGCGGTGGATCAGGCGGCGCTCGTCGAGCTGGCGCGGCGCCAGGGCGCGGGTTTCGGCCATCCGCGCGATCGAGCGGCTGGCCGACACGCGCTGGGCGATCTGGCCGGCGGGATCGGCGGGCACGGAAGCCTCGGCCGGCTTGACGGCGTCGTCGGCGTTCATCGCGCGATCTCCAGGCGGATCCAGTACATCGCCGCGTACGCCACCAGCACCGCGGCGATGATGAGCAGCAGCACGGTGCCGTGGACGGCGGTGCGGCGGCGGTCGCGCGGGGTCGGGTAGAACGGGACCGTGGCGAGCACCGGCACGCCGGCGAGGCGCTCGATCTGCGCCGCGGTGCGCACGCGCGGGTCGAAGCGGGCGTAGCCGAACAGCAGCCCGAGCGGCAGGGCGATGCCGAGCCCGAGTCCTGCGGCGGCGAAATGCATCAGGCGCAGCCCCGACGGGCGCAACGGCATCACCGCCGGTTCCTGGATGCGGAAGGTGAGGCCCTGCTGCTTGGCGTCCAGTTCCATCGACACGCGCGCGTTCTCGCGCCGCTTCAAGAGGTCCTGGTAGATGTCGCGGTTGACCTCGTAGTCGCGGGTCAGCTCCGACAGCGCGTTTTCCGAATTGGCGATGCGCTTGCTGCGCTCGAGTTCCTCGTCCAGCATGGCCTGCGTGGCGGCGAGGCGCGAGCTGATGGCGCCGCCGTTGCGGCGGGCCTCCGCCAGCTTGCTCTTGAGTTCCTGATAAAGCGGGTTGTACTGGATGCCGTCGTCCAGCGCGGCGGCATGCGGCGCGCGCGCCCGGTCCGCTTCCTGGCGGGCGAGGTTCTCGCGCAGGTCCTGCATCTGGTGGCGGATGCGCACGACGTCGGGGTAGTCGTCGGTGTAGGTGAGCAGCAGCTTGTCGAGCTGGCCCTGCAGCTCGGCCAGCTGCATGCGCGTCTGCCCGGCGCGCGTCTGCACCGCCGTCACCTCCGATTCACCGGAGACCTGCGCCACCAGCGCGCCTTCGCGCGAGCGCTGCTCCATCAGTTCCATGCGCGCCTGCTCGACCTGGCCGCGCAGCTGGGTGATGCGCGCGTTGCTGTCGGCTTCGCCGCCGGGCCGCGCGTCCACGTTGGCCTGGCGGTACGCCTTCAGCTTGTCCTCGGCGTCGGTGAGCTTGCGGTGGTAGGCCTCGACCTGGCTGTTGATGAAATCGAAGGCGTTGCGGCTCTCGCGCTCCTTCGCGGCGAGGCTTTCGCTGATGAACAGCTCGGCGAACTTCTGCGTGATGTGGTACGAACGCGCGGCGTCGCCATCGGAATAGGAGATGTGGATCAGGTTGTCGCGCGGGCTGGAAATGGTGGTGCGGTTGGTGATCGACTCGATCATCCGGTCCTGCTCGATCGGCGTGGGGTGGCTGTCCAGCCAGCCGCCCGCCGCGAGGATTTCGTTCATCACCTTGCGGCTGAAGATCACCTCGCGCGCGATCGAGGCACGGTCGGCCACGCCGGTGGCGACGGCGCGGCCTTCCATCAGGCCGGTGACGATGTTGCTTTCCTGCACCAGGATGGTGGTGGAGGATTCGTACTTCTTCGGCCAGGTGGCGCCGATCACCAGCGCGGCGAGCGCCACCACTGCGAACAGGGTGCCGAGCAGCAGCATGCGCCGGCGCGCTTCCTTGCGCAGGATCGGCAGCAGCTCGGTCATCGGCACCATCGGGGTCGCCATCTCAGAACGCGCGTTCCGGCACGGTGATGACGTCGCCCGGCTGCGCCGGGTAGTTGGTCGAGAGGTCGCCCTTCTGCAGGATGCGATCCAGCCGCACCGGGTAGGCGTGGGTCGCGTCGCCTTCCTTGCGGTACAGCTCCGTGCGGTCGCCGGCGGCGAAATCGGTGGTGCCGCCGGCCGCGAGCACGGCATCCAGCACCGTCATGCCCTGGCGGTACGGAACCGACACCGGCTGGCGCACCGCGCCGGTGACGCGCACCCGCGACAGGTATTCATGGCTGCGCAGCTCGGTCAGGATCACCGCCACCTGCGGGTCGCGCACGTAGGTCTTCAGCTTGTCGGCGATTTCGGCCGAGACTTCCTCCGGCGTCTTGCCGCCGGCCATGACGTCGCCGATCAGCGGTACCGAGATCATGCCGTCCGGGCGTACCGGTACCTTGGCGTCGAGGTCGGGGTTGTGCCAGACCGACACCTGCAGGATGTCGTCGACGCCGATGCGGTACACGCTGACCGCCTGCGCGGCCGGATCGACCTGCGGGGGCGCGCTTCCGGGCGTGGTGGTCGCGCAGCCCGCCAGCAACAGCAGCAGGCCGACCAGGATCAACCGAATCGAGCTGTTCATGGGTCCAGCACCTCCCCGGTGGAAAACGTGGAACCTATCACATCCCGTCCCCGCCCGGCTGTTGCCGCGGGCGCACGCAAGGCCTCAGACGCGGTGGTAGCCGCGGTACCAGTCGACGAACCGGCCGACCCCGGTTTCCACCGGGGTGGACGGTGCGTAGCCGGTGTCGCGCGAGAGTTCCTCGACGTCGGCGCAGGTGTCCGGCACGTCTCCCGGCTGCAGCGGCAGCAGGATCTTCTGCGCCTTCCGCCCGAGCTTTTCCTCCAGCACCTCGATGTAGCGGGCCAGCTGCACCGGCTGGTTGTTGCCGATGTTGTAGACCCGGTAGGGAGCCGCGGAGCTGCCGGGGTTGGGCTGCAGCGGGTCGAACGCGGGGTCCGGCCCGGGCACGCGGTCGAGGGTGCGGATCACCCCTTCGACGATGTCGTCGACGTAGGTGAAGTCGCGCGTGTGGTGGCCGTGGTTGAACACCTCGATCGGCTCACCGGCGAGGATCTTGCGGGTGAACAGGAACAGGGCCATGTCGGGCCGGCCCCACGGGCCATACACCGTGAAGAAGCGCAAGCCGGTGGTGGGCAGGCCGTACAGGTGGCTGTAGGTGTGCGCCATCAGCTCGTTCGCCTTCTTGGTCGCCGCGTACAGGCTCACCGGGTGGTCGACCGCGTCGCGCACGGAGAACGGCAGCTTGCGGTTGGCGCCGTAGACCGAACTGGAAGAGGCATAGACCAGGTGCCCGACTCCGCCGTGCCGGCAGGCTTCCAGCACGTTGATGAAGCCGACGACGTTGGCCTCGATGTAGGCGTACGGGTTTTCCAGCGAGTAGCGCACGCCGGCCTGCGCGGCGAGGTTGACGACCCGTTCGGGACGGAAACCGGCAAAGGCCCGTTCCAGCGCCGGGCGATCCTCCAGCGAGGCGCGCACGAAGGAGAACCCCGCCTGCGGCAGCAGTCGCGCGAGGCGCGCTTCCTTCAGCGTCGGGTCGTAGTAGTCGTTGACGTTGTCGTAGCCGAGCACCTCGTCGCCGCGCGCGAGCAGGCGTTCGGACAGCGCCGAACCGATGAAGCCGGCAGCGCCGGTGACGAGTATGCGCATGGAGTGCCCCTTTCCGTTCCCGAACCCGATGTGGCTGCTAGAGCCTGTCGTCCGCCTCGCCCCGCGCGAGCGCGTGCTTGACGTCGAACACCACGCAACCCGGCCGGCCGAGCGCGCGGATGCCGCTGGCTCCGAGGTCGGTGAACTGCCGGTGCGCGACGGCGAGGATCACCGCGTCGTACCGGCCGGGCACGAGCTCGGGCACCAGCTCGAGGCCGTACTCGTGGCGCGCCTCGTCGGCACTGACCCACGGGTCGTGCACCTCGACGTTGGCATGGTAGCTGCGGAACTCCTCCACCACGTCCACCACGCGGGTGTTGCGCAGGTCCGGGCAGTTTTCCTTGAACGCCAGGCCCAGCACCAGCACGTTGGAGCCGGCGGCATGGATGCGCCGCTGGGTCATCAGCTTGATCACCCGCTGGGCGACGTGGCTGCCCATGCCGTCGTTGATGCGGCGCCCGGAAAGGATCACCTCCGGGTGGTAGCCGATCTGCTGCGCCTTGTGCGTGAGGTAGTAGGGGTCCACGCCGATGCAGTGCCCCCCGACCAGGCCGGGGCGGAACGGCAGGAAGTTCCACTTGGTGCCGGCGGCGGCGAGCACCTCGCTGGTGTCGATGCCGAGGCGGTGGAAGATCAGCGCCAGCTCGTTGACGAGGGCGATGTTGAGGTCGCGCTGGGTGTTCTCGATCACCTTGGCTGCCTCCGCCACGCGGATGCTGGAAGCCTTGTGGGTGCCGGCGGCAATGATGCGCCGGTACAGCGCGTCGACGAACTCCGCCGCTTCCGGCGTCGAGCCGGACGTCACCTTCATGATCGTCTCGAGCCGGTGCTCGCGGTCGCCCGGGTTGATGCGCTCGGGGCTGTAGCCGGCGTAGAAGTCCTCGTTGAAGCGCAGGCCGGACTCCCGCTCGATGATCGGCACGCACACTTCCTCGGTCGCGCCCGGGTACACGGTGGACTCGAACACCACCACCCCGCCGCGCGAGATCGCCTTGCCGACGGTGCGGCTGGCGCCTTCGAGCGGGCGCAGGTCCGGCCGCTTGGCGGTGTCGATCGGCGTCGGCACGGTGACGATGAACACGTTGCACGCGGCCAGGTCCGCCGGATCGGCGCTGAAGCGCAGCTGCGGCGTGGCGGCCAGTTCCTCCGCCGACACCTCGAGGGTGTGGTCGCGGTGCCCGCGCAGTTCCTCGATGCGCGCCGTGTTGATGTCGAAGCCGAGGGTCGGCAGCTGACGGCCGAAGCCCACGGCGAGGGGCAGGCCGACGTAGCCGAGGCCGAGCACGGCAACGCGGGTGTCATCGGGGCGGGGCAGGGGTGCGGCGGCCATTCATCGCTCCAGGGGAATCGCGCAGTCTAGCAAGCGACCGGCGCGGGCAACGTGCGCTGGCGGACACGGCGCGCCGGGCCCGCCGGTCGGAGGGGTGACGGAGTCGGTCAGTCGCTGCGCGTGGGCCTTTTCCAGCCCGGGATCGTCGACTGGCGCGCACGTGCAAGGCTGAGTTCCCCCGCCGGCGCATCCTTGCCGATGACCGAACCGGCGCCAATGGTCGCCTCCTTGCCGACGCGCACCGGCGCCACCAGCGCCGTGTTGGAGCCGATGAAGGCGCCGTCCTCGATGGTGGTGGTGTGCTTGGCGGCACCGTCGTAGTTGCAGGTAATGGTGCCGGCGCCGATGTTGACGCCGGCACCCACCTCGGCGTCGCCGAGGTAGGTCAGGTGGTTGGCCTTGGAGCCGGCGCCCAGGCGCGTCTTCTTGGTCTCGACGAAGTTGCCGATGTGCGCGCCGGCGCCCAGTTCCGTGCCGGGCCGCAGGCGCGCGAACGGACCGATGCTGCAGGGACCGTGCGTGACCACGCCGTCGAGGTTGCAGTGCGAGTGCACCACGGTGCCGGCGGCGAGGGTGGAATTGCGTATCCGGCAGAACGGGCCGATGCTGACCTCGTCGCCGAGTTCCACCAGGCCCTCCAGCACCACGTCGATGTCGATCTCGACGTCGCGTCCGGTGCGCACGTCGCCGCGCACGTCGAAGCGCACCGGGTCGGCAAAGCGCACCCCGGCCGCCGCCAGCGCGGTCGCGCGCAGGCGCTGGTAGAGCCGTTCCAGCGCCGCCAGCTGCCACGGGTCGTTGGCGCCGAACACTTCTTGCGGGTTGAGGCAGGCGCTGGCTTCGGCCGGTTCGCCCTCGTCGTTGGCCTGGGCGAAGACGTCGGTCAGGTAATACTCGCGTTGCGCGTTGGCGTCGGTCAGGTTGTTGATCCACACGCGCAGGCGGCGCGCGTCCGCGGCGAGGATGCCGCTGTTGATCCAGGTGATCGCGCGCTGCTCGGGACTGCAGTCCTTTTCCTCGACGATCGCGCGCACGCGGCCGATGCCGTCGCGCACCACGCGGCCGTAGCCGTAGGGATTGTCGAGCTGGGTCACCAGCGCGACCAATGGCGTCTCCACCTGCAGCAACTTGCGCAGCGTGTCGGTGCGGATCAGCGGTACGTCGCCGTACAGCACCAGCACGCGCGCGTCCTCGGGGATTTCCGGCATCGCAAGCTTGACCGCATGGCCGGTGCCGCGCTGCTCGGGCTGGTGCACCCAGGCGAGGTCGCCGAGGTCGGTGAGCGCGGCGCGCACCTGCTCGCCGAGGTGGCCGTATACGAGGTGGATGCGGGCCGGCTGCAGCGCGCGCGCGGTGTCGAGCACGTGCGCCAGCATCGGCCGGCCAGCCAGGGGCATCAGCACCTTGGGCATGGACGATTTCATGCGCTTGCCCTCGCCGGCGGCGAGGACGATCACGTGCAGGGGTGTCTGGGTCATGGCGGTCGCGGCGGCTGCGGGCCGCGGTATTCTATCGGCAGATGCGCGGCGTGCACGGCATCGCGTGCCACGCGCGACGCGTTCCATGGCCGCCCCGGCTGCAGCGGCAGCGGCGAAGGATTTCCCGATGGCCCCACGCAACGTTCCGCCGACGGCAGCGGAAGCCGGCCTGCTGGCGCAGGCCGAGCACTGGCTCGACCGCGGCGAACCCGCGCGCGCGGCCGCCCTGCTGGCGCCCGTCCTCGCCGCGCAGCCGGGCAGCGCCGCCCTGATGCGCACGCAGGGATTCGCGCTGCTCGCGCTGGGCCGGGCCGGCGAGGCGGCCGGACTGCTGCGCCAGGCGCTGGCGCTGCAGCCGCTGGACGGCCCGGCATGGAACGCGCTCGGCACGGCATTGGGTGAGGCAGGCGATCTCGATGGCGCAGGAGCGGCGTTCGTGCGCGCCACCGACACCGCGCCCGCGTTTGCCGCCGCCTGGTACAACCTCGGCAAGAACCGCCAGATGCAGGCGCGCAACGACGAGGCACTGGCCGCGTTCGAACGCGCGCTTGCCGCGGAACCGGCGTTCGTGCCGGCGCGCTTCGGGCTGGGCGAGGCACTGCTGATGGCGGGGCGGCCGCGCGAGGCCGCGGCGCAGTACCGCGCGCTGCTGCGCCAGGTGCCGGATTCGGGCCTCGCCTGGTGGGGGCTGGCCAGCATCAAGTCGGTGCCGCTGGCCGACGCGGACGTGGCGCCGCTGGAAGCGCTGGTCCGGCGCAGCGCGGGCAGCAGCGACGAGGCCCTCGCGGCGCGCTTCGCGCTTGCCCGCGCGCTGGACGACGTCGACCGCCCGGCCGCGGCCTGGGAGGCGTGCCTCGCCGCCAACGCCGCGGCGCGTGTCCGCTTCCGCTGGGACCGCGTCGCCTTCGCGAGCTGGATGGCACGGGTGGCGGATGCGTTTGCGCGTGCGCCGGTGGCGCCGCTGGATCCCGCACTCGGCAGCGAGATCGTGTTCCTGCCCGGCATGCCGCGCTCGGGTTCCACCCTGGTGGAGCAGGTGCTTGCCGCGCATCCGCAGGTGGAAGGCGCGAGCGAACTGACGGATCTCGGGCAGGTGGTGGCGGAGGAATCCCGGCGCCGCGGCAAGCCATTCCCCGACTGGGTCGGCGACTGCACGGCGGCCGATTGGCACCGGCTAGGCCAGCGCTACCTCGAGCGCACCGCCGGGTGGCGCCGCACGCGGCCGCGCTCGACCGACAAGATGCCGGGCAACTGGATGCTGGCGGGCGCCATCCGCGCCATGCTGCCGGGCGCCAGCGTCGTTGTGTGCCGGCGCGACGCGGTGGAGACCTGCTGGTCGTGCCTGCGCCAGCTGTTCTGGAACGCACACGACTACAGTTACGACCTCGACGACCTCGCCGCGACGCTGGTGGCGCAGGAACGCTGGATGGGGTCACTCGCCACCGCGGCGCCGGGCCGCGTGCGGGTGCAGGACCACGAAGCGTTGCTGGCCGATCCGGAGGGGCAGGTGCGCGCGTTGTTGGACTTCTGCGCGCTGCCGTTCGACCCCGCCTGCCTGCGCTTCCACGAAGCCGGTCGCAGCGTACGCACCGCGAGTGCGGCGCAGGTGCGCGAGCCGCTGCGCCGCTCGACCGCGCAGGCGCCGCGCTACGGCAGCCTGTTCGATCCGATCCGCGCGGCGCTTGCCCGCGCGCGTTCCGGCGCGGGGTGATCCTGCCTCGAGGAGGAGCACGCTCCGTGCCCCTCGCCGGCCCCCGGGCCGCGCCTCCCGCTCAATCGAAGCCGCTGGCGAACACCGGGTCAGCGGCCTCGACGCGCTCGACCGCGCCGATGTCCGGCGCCGCGCCGGCATAGCCGTCGTTGATGCCGGGCAGCGGGACGCCACGGTCGATCAGCGCACTGCCGGCCGCCGGCATGAAATTGCCGCTGCCCGGCGCGACGAGCGCGGGCGGCGCGGAGAGGCCGTGCGGTTCCTGGCCCGATCCGGCCTGCAACGCGGCCAGGTCGGGATAGGTCGCCGCCTGCCAGCGCACCAGCGCGCTGCCGCTGGTGTGGAGATCGTCGTAGTCGAGGTCGAGCGGGAGCGGGTTGTCCTTCCACAGCGCGCGCCGGGTGGCGGCATACACGTTGTTGCGGCTGGTCAGGCCGTTGCTGCTGCCGGGCGTCATCAGCGCGATGGCATCGGTGTCGGGGACCGTGGTCAGGAACGTGTTGTGGTAGACGAACGTGGGCCCGACCGGGGTCGAATAGCCGCTGTTGATCTTGATCCCGCTGGAAACCTGCCCGTCGTGCAGGGCCGAGTGCACGTTGCCGAGGTCGTGCACGGTGTTGCGCACGATCCACACCGGACCGGTGCCTGCCGGGGCAATCGCAAACGCCATCAGCGAGTCGACGATGTGGTTGTCCCACAGGCGCACGTTGGCGCACCAGCCCTCGGTTTCCGTGGCGTCGTCATTGTGGTCGGCAAAGGTGTTGGAATGGATGTCGGTTTCGCTGGTGAAGCCGTCCGGCGGCGGGGTCGCGCCGCAGCTGCCGATGCCGTTGAAGGTGCCGTGGATGCGGTTGAAGCGCACCACGTTGCCGCGCCCGACATCGTCGCTGAAATAGATGGCGTTGTTCTCCGCGCCCGAGCCCTTGACCAGGCTCCACGGCCAGCCGTCGATCGAGCTGTCGTCGATCTCGTTGTCCTGCAGCAGGTTGCGCGAGCCGCCTTTCATCCACACGCCGGCCGAGCCGATGTCGTGGATGTGGTTGCCGCTGAGGGTGCAGTCGTCGGCGTAGCGGAGGTAGACGCCCTTGCCGTAGGAATCGCTGCCGTAATGGCGGATCTCCAGCCCCTCGATGCGCACGTGGTGCTGGCCGGCGACGTTGAACCCCTCGTTGAGCCGGGCGACGTGGAGCGTCCGCTGCGCCGGGCGCGAGCCGTCGCTGAACTTCACCGACAGGGTGGTGCCATCGAAATGGAAGCCGCCGGGCGCGCCGGCGGCGAGCGCGCGCAGGTCGGCGAGGCTGCCATAGCGGAACAGGCGCCCCTGGTCGCTGGCGACGTGCGCGGTGGCGAAGCCCGTCACGCGCGACCAGACGCCGCTGCCGGCGTCGGTCCAGGTCGCGCCCGCGGCAATGGCGGCATCGGCGCCGTCCAGCACGGCGCCGGCGGCACCGCGGAACACGATCGGCGCGGCAGCGCTGCCGGAAGCTTCCACCCGCACCGATTCACGGTAGACCCCGGCACTGATCGACACCAGGTCGCCGGGCCGCGCGAGGGTGGCGGCCCGCTGGATGCTGCGCAGCGGCTGGGCTGGGTCGGTGCCGGCATTGGCGTCGGAACCCGACGGCGAGACGTAGAGCCGGCGCTGCGGCGCGAACGGGGCCGCCTCGGCGCGCGTGGCGAGGCTGGCGGACCGCACCGCCTGGGCGACGCCGTCGGGGTCGCTGACGGTGACGCGCACCTCGTAGGCCTGGCCGGGCGAGAGGGCGAACAGGCTGCCGACGAGGTGGCCGGCATCGACGCGCACCAGCGGGTGGCCGGTGCGCCAGCTGCCGGCGCCTTGGACACGCCATTCCAGCGTGGCGCGTGCATTGCGGTTGGCGTCACCGCCCAGCGTCGCCGTGACGCCGCCGGATTGGAGCGTGCCGTAGGTTTCGAGGCCGGTGAACGTACTGTCGTTGCCGGCCCATGCAGGGGCACTGGCCAGCAGGCAGGCGAGGGCGAGGGAAGAGCGCAGTGACATGGCAACGGCGCCTCGGGGGCGCGGGGGCGGGCAGACGGCGCGGGAGTCTGCCACGGCCGAGGCCGCCCGCACCGTGACGCCCTCGTCAAGCCAACGTTAGGCCACCCACCGGGCGTGCGGCGCCATGCGAACCGTCCGGGGAGGCGCCGCGCTCGACGCGGCGTCGTCCCGTGCCCTCAATGCTTGAGGGAGCGGCGAAGCCGTTCGAGGGCCTGCAGCTGGGCCAGTGCCTGCGCCAGCTGGGCCTGGGCCTGGGCGACCTCGAGGGCGTCGGAACGATCGGCCAGCGCGCGCTCGGCCTGCTCCTTGGCGTTGCGGGCAGCCGCTTCGTCGAGGTCGCGCGCGCGGATGGCGGTGTCGGTCAGGACCGTCACCACCGTCGGCTGCACCTCGAGGATGCCGCCCGAGACATAGAAGAAGAGCTCTTCGCCGTCCTCGCGCAACACGCGCACCTGGCCCGGCTTGAGGCGCGTGATCAGCGGCGCGTGGCGCGGCGCGATGCCGAGTTCGCCCATTTCGCCGGTCGCGATGACCATCGTCGCCTCACCGCGGAAGATCTCTTCCTCGGCACTGACGATGTCGCAGCGGATGGTGCTCATGGTGCTCTCACTTCGTTCGATCAACGGGAATGGGGAATAGGGAATGGGGAATGGTTGAAGCGGGAAGTCGCGAGCTTTGGCTCTGCCATTCCCTATTCCCCATTCTCCATTCCCAAAGCAGCCGTCAGGCTGCTTTCTGCTCCATCGCCTTGGCCTTCTCGAAGGCCTCGTCGATGCCGCCGACCATGTAGAACGCCTGCTCGGGCAGGTGGTCGCACTCGCCGTCGACGATCATCTTGAAGCCGCGGATCGTTTCCTTGAGCGTCACGTACTTGCCGGGCGCGCCGGTGAAGACCTGCGCCACGGTGAAGGGCTGCGAGAAGAAGCGCTCGATCTTGCGCGCGCGCGACACGGAGGCCTTGTCTTCCTCGCTCAGCTCGTCCATGCCGAGGATGGCGATGATGTCCTTCAGTTCCTTGTAGCGCTGCAGCGTGCCCTGCACGCGGCGGGCGACGTCGTAGTGCTCCTGCCCGATCACGTTCGGGTCGAGCTGGCGCGAGGTCGAGGCGAGCGGGTCCACCGCGGGGTAGATGCCGAGGCTGGCGATATCGCGCGACAGCGCCACGGTGGAATCCAGGTGGGCGAAGGTGGTCGCCGGCGACGGATCGGTGTAGTCGTCCGCCGGGACGTAGACCGCCTGGATCGAGGTGATCGAGCCGGTGCGGGTGGAGGTGATGCGCTCCTGCAGGCGACCCATTTCCTCCGCCAGCGTCGGCTGGTAGCCCACCGCCGACGGCATGCGGCCGAGCAGCGCGGACACCTCGGTGCCGGCGAGCGTGTAGCGGTAGATGTTGTCGACGAAGAACAGGATGTCGCGGCCCTTGCCGGTCGCCGGGTCGATGTCGTCGCGGAAGTATTCGGCCATGGTGAGGCCGGTCAGCGCGACGCGCAGGCGGTTGCCGGGCGGCTCGTTCATCTGGCCGTACACCATCGCCACTTTCGACTCCTGGATGTTGTCGAGCTTGATGACGCCGGCATCGATCATCTCGTGGTAGAAGTCGTTGCCCTCGCGGGTACGCTCACCCACGCCGGCGAACACCGACAGGCCCGAGTGCTGGGTGGCGATGTTGTTGATCAGCTCCAGCATGTTGACGGTCTTGCCGACGCCGGCGCCGCCGAACAGGCCGACCTTGCCGCCCTTGGCGAACGGGCAGACCAGGTCGATGACCTTGATGCCGGTTTCCAGCAGTTCGCTGGCTGCCGCCTGGTCGGCGTAATCCGGCGCCGGGCGGTGGATGACCCATTCGGTCTCCGCGCCGATCGGGCCGGCCTCGTCGATCGGGTTGCCGAGCACGTCCATGATGCGCCCGAGCGTCTTCGTGCCGACCGGTACCTTGATGCCTTCGCCGGTGTTGCGCGCGACCAGGCCACGCTTGAGGCCGTCGGTCGAGCCGAGCGCAATGGTGCGCACCACGCCGTCACCGAGCTGCTGCTGCACCTCGAGCGTGATCGGCGCCGCGGCGCCCTCGACCTTGAGCGCGTCGTACACCTTCGGCACCGACTCGCGCGGGAACTCGACGTCGACGACCGCGCCGATGATTTGTACGACCTTGCCCTGGTTCATTGGATGTGCTCCGGATGACTCTTTCAGAGACCGCAAGCGGCCGAAGCCGTGCTGTGGTTGAAAAGTGCGGCTATCGACCACCGCCTTTCAAGTGGAATACGCAGCCGGCCGAAGCCGTGCTGTTCTTAAGAAGTGCGGCCATGGATGGCACGCTTCACCTGCCTTGCGCTCAGGGGCGGGCGCACCAATACACCACGAGCGCACCTATACCGCCGCCGCCCCGCCGACGATCTCGCTGATTTCCTGCGTGATCGCCGCCTGGCGCGCCTTGTTGTAGACGAGGGTGAGCGAGCCGATCGCCTTGGTGGCGTTGTCGGACGCGCTCTTCATCGCCACCATGCGCGCGGCGTGCTCGCTGGCGAGGTTCTCCAGCACCGCCTGGTACACCAGCGACTCGATGTAGCGCGTCAGGACGTGGTCGAGCACCGTTTCGGCGTCCGGTTCGTACAGGTAGTCCCACGCATGCGTCGCCACCGCGTCTTCCGACGGCGGCAGCGGCAGCAGCGGCGTGATGGTCGGCCGCTGCGTCATGGTGTTGACGAAGTCGTTGTAGGCGATGGCGAGGCGGTCGATGCGCCCGTCGTTGTAGGCGTCGAGCACGACCTTGATCACGCCGATCAGCTGCGCGACCTGCGGCTTGGCGCCGAGGTGCGTGACCGATCCGACCATGTTGACCTTGAGGCGGCGGAAGAACTGCACCGCCTTCTGGCCGATGCACACGACGTCGACCTCGACGCCCCGTTCCTGCCAGCCGCGGATCTCGCCCAGAAGGCGCCGGAACAGGTTGGAATTGAGCCCGCCGCAGAGACCGCGGTCGGTCGAGACGATGACGTAGCCGACGCGCCGCACCTCGCTGCGCTCGACCAGGAACGGATGCTTGTACTCGACGTTGGCGTGCGCCATGTGGCCGATCACCTGGCGCATCATGCGCGCGTACGGACGCGACGAGCGCATCAGTTCCTGCGCCTTGCGGATCTTCGACGCCGAGACCATCTCGAGCGCGCGCGTCACCTTGCGCGTGTTCGCGACGCTCTTGATCTTGGTGCGGATTTCTCTTGCGCCTGCCATGTGCTTCGCTCGCTTTGCTCGCTGCGCGGGAATGGAGAATGGGGAATCGGGAATGGCAACAGCGCCACGTCCCCGTCCGCGATTCCCTATTCCCTATTCCCTATTCCCGGCTCTCACCAGCTGCCCGTCTTCTTGAACTCGTCCAGGCCCTGCTTGAAACGGCCTTCGATGTCGGCGTTCCAGTCGCCGGTGGTGACGATCTTTTCCATCAGGTCGCCATGGTTGTTGTGGAAGTGCGCGTGCAGCGCCGCCTCGAAGGGCAGCACCTGCGCCAGCGGCAGGTCGTCGAGGTAGCCCTTTTCCGCCGCGTACAGCGACAGCGCGAGCTCGGCGATCGACAGCGGCGCGTACTGCTTCTGCTTCATCAGTTCGGTGACGCGCTGGCCGCGCTCGAGCTGGGCGCGCGTGGCGGCGTCCAGGTCCGAGGCGAACTGCGCGAACGCGGCCAGCTCGCGGTACTGCGCGAGGGCCAGCTTCACGCCGCCGGAAAGCTTCTTGATGATCTTGGTCTGCGCCGCGCCGCCGACGCGCGAGACCGAGATGCCGGCGTTCACCGCCGGGCGGATGCCGGCGTTGAAGAGGTCGGTCTCGAGGAAGATCTGGCCGTCGGTGATGGAGATCACGTTGGTCGGCACGAACGCCGAGACGTCGCCGGCCTGGGTCTCGATGATCGGCAGCGCGGTCAGTGAACCGGTGCGGCCCTTGACGGCGCCGTCGGTGGCCTTCTCGACGTATTCCTCGTTGACCCGCGCGGCGCGCTCGAGCAGGCGCGAATGCAGGTAGAAGACGTCGCCCGGGTAGGCTTCGCGGCCCGGCGGGCGGCGCAGCAGCAGGGAGATCTGGCGGTACGCCCAGGCCTGCTTGGTCAGGTCGTCATAGATGATCAGCGCCTCCTCGCCGCTGTCGCGGAAGAACTCGCCCATGGCGCAGCCGGCGTACGGCGCGATGTACTGCATGGCGGCCGATTCGGAAGCCGACGCGGCGACGATGATGGTGTGCGCGAGGGCGTCGTTTTCCTCCAGCTTGCGCACCACGTTGGCGATCGAGCTCTGCTTCTGCCCGATCGCGACGTAGATGCATTTGATGCCCGAATCCTTCTGGTTGATGATCGCGTCCACCGCCAGCGCGCTCTTGCCGGTCTGGCGGTCGCCGATGATCAGCTCGCGCTGGCCGCGGCCGATCGGGATCATCGAGTCCACCGACTTGTAGCCGGTCTGCACCGGCTGGTCGACGCTCTTGCGCCAGATCACGCCCGGGGCGACCTTCTCGATCGGCGAGGTGCGCTGGGTACCCAGCGGGCCCTTGCCGTCGATCGGGTTGCCGAGCGCATCGACCACGCGGCCCAGCAGCTCGCGCCCGACCGGCACCTCGAGGATGCGGCCGGTGGTGCGGGCGACGTCGCCTTCGCGCAGGTGTTCGTAGGAGCCGAGCACCACCGCGCCGACCGAGTCGCGTTCGAGGTTGAGCGCCAGCGCGAACGTGTCGCCCGGCAGCTCGACCATCTCGCCGGCCATCGCGTCGTCCAGCCCGTGGATGCGCACGATGCCGTCCGACACCGCCGTGATCGTGCCCTCGTTGCGGGCCTCCGCGGCGAGCGGGAACTGCTCGATCCGGCTCTTGATGAGTTCGCTGATTTCGGACGGATTGATCTGGTTGGCCATGGTCGTTTCCCGGTTCGTGCGCCGTGGTCGCGGCGCACGCTGTTTTCGGTGGATGTTCGGCGGGGTTGCGGGCGCGCCCGGACCCGGGCGGCGCGCGGCCTGGCCTGGCGTGGTTGGGCTAGCCGGCGAGCGCCTGTGCGAGCCGCTGCAGCTGGCCGCGCACGGACCCGTCGATGACGATCTCGCCGGCGTCGATCACGGCGCCGCCCAGCACGTCGGGGTCGACCGTCTGGCTGATCTGGATGTCGCGCCCGAAGCGGCGCTTCAGCGCCACCTTGAGCTGCTCGATGCCGGCCTCGTCGATCGGCGCCGGTGCGCGCACCGTCACGTCGAGCACCTTCTCGGCCTCGCGCTTCAGCTCGCCGTACAGCGTGGCGATCTCCGGCAGGACGCCGAGGCGCCCGTTGTCGGCCAGCACGCGCAGGAAGCCGGCGTAGTCCGAGCCGGCTTCCTCGCCCGGCGGCGTGACCAGGGCGACCACCTGCTGCTCGCTGGCGCGCGGGTCGCCGAGCAGGCGCGCCACGCGCGCGTCGGCGGCGACGCCGGCCGACAGCGCGAGCTTCGCCGCCCAGTCGCCGAGCGCGCCATGCGATCGTGCCAGCTCGAAGGCGGCGCGGGCGTAGGGACGGGCAAGCGTGAGGGTGCTGGACATCGTCAGATTCCGGCAACGAGCTGGTCGATCAGCGACTTCTGCGCCTGCGCGTCGATCTCGCGACGCAGGATGCGCTCGGCGCCGGCGACTGCGAGCGAAGCCACCTTGCCGCGCAGTTCCTCGCGGGCGCGATGCGCCTGTGCCTCGATGTCGGCCGCGGCGATCGCCTTCTGGCGGGTGGCTTCCACCACCGCGTCCTCGCGCGCCTTTTCCACGATCTGGGTCGCCTGCGCATGGGCGCGGTCGATGATCGCGGTCGCTTCCGCGCGGGCCTTGCGGATCTCGTCCGCCACGCGCGCATCGGCATCGGCCAGCTCGCGACGCGCCTTCTCGGCCTGGTTCAGGCCTTCGGCGATCTTCTGCTGGCGTTCCTCGATCGCCGCGATGATGTGCGGCCATCCGTACTTCATCACGAGCAGGACCACGGCGAAGAACGCCAGGCCCTGGATGACGAGGGTAATGTTCGGCTCCATTGCGATGCTCCTGGCGGGTGGCGCGGCGCACGCGCGCGCCACCGGATGCTGCGGGTGCTTACTTGACGCCGAGGCTGCCGAGCAGCGGGTTGGCGAACAGCAGCAGCAGCGCGATCGCCACGCCGATCATCGGCACCGCGTCGAGCAGGCCCGCCACGATGAACATCTTCGTCTGCAGCATCGGGGTCAGCTCCGGCTGGCGCGACGAACCCTCGATGAACTTGCCGCCGAGGATGGCGAAGCCGATCGCGGTGCCGAGCGCGCCGAGGCCGATCAGGAGCGCCGCGGCAATGACGGTCATGCTCAGCACATCCGCGATCTGGGCGACGTTGGCGATGGTTTCCATGGTGTTCTCCGGGTTTTCTCAGTGAGTTGAATGATTCGGTGTTGCTTCAAAGCAGCCACGCATGCCTGCGTGGCCGCTACTCCCCGCCGCGGCGCCATCCCGGCCACCGGTGCTCCACTTGAAAAGTGCGGCCACGGATGGCCGCTCTTGCTCTCGCAGTCAGGGACGACTGCAAAAGCTAGTGACTCTCGGCCGCCATGCTGAGGTAGACCAGGCTCAGCACCATGAAGATGAAGGCCTGCAGCGTGATGATCAGGATATGGAATGCGGTCCAGCCAAAGCCGGCGATGAACTGCCCGATGCCGAGCGGCCAGGTGGAGAAATCACCCAGCGCCGCACCGAGGGTCATCACCGCGATCAGGATGAAGATGAGCTCGCCCGCGTACATGTTGCCGAACAGTCGCAGGCTCAGCGAAACCGGGCGCACCGCTTCCTCGATCAGGCGCAGCAGCAGGTTCGGCAGGGCCAGCAGGACCTTGCCGACCGGCCCTTCGGCGTGGAACGGCGCGGTCAGGAACTCGCCGAAGAACTTGCCCACGCCCTTGTGCTTGATGCCTTCGTACTGGATCAGCACGAAGACGCCGAGCGCGAGGCCGAGGGTGGTGTTGAGGTCGGCGGTGGGCACGATGCGCAGGTACGCGTGCGCCGGGTCGTGGCCTGCCAGCGAATGGCCGCTCGCCCACGCCCACGGCAGCAGGTCGATCGGCAGCAGGTCCATGAAATTCATCAGGAACACGAGGCAGAAGATGGTGATCAGCAGCGGCGCCAGCATGCGGCTGCGGCCGTGGAAGGTTTCCTTCACCAGGCCGTCGACGAACAGCACCACCATCTCGATCGCGCACTGCACGCGGCCCGGCACGCCGGCCTGGGCACGCCGGGCGACGCGGATGAACAGCACCAGGAACACCAGCGCGGTCACCAGCGTGAAGAACAGCGTGTCGATGTTGATCTTCATGAAGGGACCATCACCCAGGCTCAGCTGCAGGTGGTGCAGGTGGTGCTGGATGTATCCGGTCATGTCGACTGCTGCGCCGGCTGCTTCGGTGGCCATCTTTCTACCTGGTTGCAATGAGGGCGAGCCAAAACGCGAACTGCGCTGCCAGGATTCCGCCGAGAAGCCCTGGGAACGGCAGTTTCCAGACGGCGATCGCGAGGTACAGCATCGCGACCAGCCAGGTCCACTTCAGCGCCTCCGCCGCCCATGCGGAACGCAGCGCCACGCCTGCCGGGACCACGCCACGGCCGAGCAGGCGCCATGCGAACAGGACATTGCCGACGCAGACGATGAATCCGCCCGCCAGCGCTGCCGCACCCGCCCGCCCGCCGAAACCCGCTGCCGCGACCACGGCTGCGGCAAGGCTTGCGCCAGCCTGCAGGGCCGCGGTGCGCCCCGCCACGTGCCAGCCGTGGGCGATGGAATTACGCACTCGGGAACTCTCGTCGGGAGATCGGCTGCGGCGCGCATCTCCCGACGCGGCACCGTCTCCAAAGGCCGCGGAGTTTAACAAGGCCGCCATCGCGCCCGCAATCGACCCGGGCGCCGGCGCCGGCGCGAGGGGCCGTCGGGCGGCTCACGGGCGCGCGGCAGATTGCCGC